>CAIUQW010000375.1 GCA_903901395.1 uncultured Chlorobiales bacterium
AATCTTGATTTTCGTCATGAAACGTTCCGTTGTATTCGGCGGAAAAGATCAATGCCAAAAGTAAAAAATTGTTCTGCAAAAACTCATTGGCAAGCAACGGGTTACAGAATGCCGTCGCTTCTCTTGCAGTGTCCGTGTTTGTCCACTTCCGACATTCGTCCATTCAGTCCACATTGTCCATTTCCTCTTTCCCTGAGCTGAGGCAAACGCTTGACCCGATTTCCAGCGGCTTCGTATTGTGATTTAAGCTATTTATCCGTATAATTCGAGCCGTTTACGGAACGATTTTTCCAAAACGATGGGGCGTCGCCAAGTGGTAAGGCATCGGCCTTTGGAGCCGACATCCGCAGGTTCGAATCCTGCCGCCCCAGCAAAATCGCCGGACGCCGTTTCGTCCGGCCACTGTTCCGCCACCTTTCAGGGCGAAGCCTTTTTCGCCCGCCGATGATCATGTCAGCACCACTTCGTGAGAAATTCGCCCCCTTCTTCAGCTCATCTCCCGCCATCTTCGTACATTTCATTTCAGATGCCTGCGACCCGTCAAGGCAATCAGTGAACCGAACCGACGTTACTATCGAACCATGAAAACGCTTGAACCGAACCCGATTGCGGCCCAGTTTCGCGAAGCCGTCCGCCGCCAGATCAGCGAGGAGCAGCTCACGATCAACATCGTCGGCATTCTCGCTTCGGACGATCCCGCCTCGATCACCTACGCCGACTACACCCGCGCCGGATGCGAGGATGTGGGGATTCATTTCGATCTCAGAAAGTGCGAGCCGGATTCGGTGAGCGGCGTGCTCGAAGCGGCCAACCGCGACAGCGCCGTTCACGGCATTTTCGTTTACTACCCGATTTGGGGTGACGAGCGGGATGCGGAGCTGCGCGACAGGATTTCGCCGCACAAGGATGTCGAGGGGCTGTCTCCGCACTGGATCGACAAGCTCTACGCCAACGAGCGGTTCGACGACGAGAAGCGCAAGTTCAAGGCGATTCTGCCCTGCACGCCGCTGGCGATCATCAAGCTGCTCGAAGCCACCGAAGCCTACGAACCCTTCGGCCTGCCCTTCGGCGGCCAGCAGATCACCATCTTCAACCGCTCGGAGGTGGTTGGCCGCCCGCTCGCCTACATGCTCTCGAACGACGGCGCTCGCGTGTACTCCTTCGATATCAACGGCGGCTTCGTCGTCGATGTCAACAGCGCCGATCACGAAGCGCGGCCCGTCACGCGCGAGGAGGCGCTCAGTCAGTCGGATATCGTCATTACCGGCGTGCCGTCGTCGCATTTTGAAAAGGTTCGGGCCGAGGAGCTGAAGCCGGGCGCGATTTGCCTTAACTTCTCGTATATCCAGAACTTCGAGCCGGAGGCCAAGGAGGCCGCGTCGATCTACATCCCGAGAGTCGGCCCCATGACCGTGGCCATGTGCATGAGAAACGCCCTGCAACTCTATCGCAACTACCACCATGAAGCTTGAGAAAACGCTCGGTTCGACCTCGATTTCCGCCTACCTCGACCGTCTCGCCAGCGCCGATCCCACCCCCGGCGGCGGCGCGGCGGCGGCAGTCACGGCGGCGCAGGGCGCGGCGCTGCTCTCGATGGTCTGCAATCTGACCATCGGCAAGAAGAAGTTCGCCGACGTGGAGGAGGAGGTTCGCGCGATTCACGACCAGTGCGAAACCGCCCGCCGCCAGATGCTCAACCTCGGCGACCGCGACATGGAGGTGTTCGGCACGATCATGGAGGTCTACAAGATGCCGAAAACGACGCCGGAGGAGGCGGAAGCCCGCCGCGCGGCGATCCAGCTCGCGCTCAAGGCCAGCTCCGAAGCGCCCTTCGAACTCTTCAAGCGCTGCCTCGCCATGCTGCCCCACGCCGACCGCCTCGAAAAGATCGGCAACCCCACGGTGCTGAGCGACGTCATCGTTGGCCGCTACCTGCTGGTCGCCGGGCTGATGAGCGCCATGGCCAACGTCGAAGTCAACCTCGCCAGCATCGACGACGCCGAGTTCTGCAAAGCGAAGCGCGAGGTGATGCTCCCGGCCATCGGCAGCATGGGCGTTGGCTGGCGGGGGCTGGCGGGGGCGTAATCGGATCGGTCTGATTGGTGTAATCAACCTGCAGGGGCGATCACGACAAGACGGGATCGCCCTTTTTGCGTATATTGGACGAACAGTTTGCGAGTCGTGGAAATTAAACCGGATTGCACCATGGATGCCTTGCTTGGTTTGATCAAAGAGCTGCCCAAAGCATTTGCATGGCTGTACCGACGACGCCAGGATCAGAAAGCCGCCAGAGACCTTGCGCCATACTTTACCTACAAGGAGGTGAAAGAAAAACGGAAGTTGTTCATTGAAACGCAAGGGCAGAGCGCTTCGCCTACAAGACAGGATGAACCACGGTTTACGCATAACTACGTTCCGAGAGAGAAACTGATTCCTTTTTTTCTTGATAAAGCATTTGATGAAAAAAAGACGGATGGGAAATATTATCTCGTTCTGGCAGATTCGGGCATGGGAAAAACAACCTTTCTGGTCAACCTGTTCGTGCGGTATAACTCGCTTTTCAAAATGAACCGGCGCTTTGCTATCAGATATATTCCGTTTGCCTCCGGTGATGTGTTTCAGCACATCAGGGCTATAAAGAGAGAGGAGGCGATCGATACGATTCTCTTGCTCGATGCATTTGACGAGTATGCTGGATTGCTTCCCCCCGACGAGCCTGACGGCCTGTCCGATGACGAGCGTTTTCACAAGGTACTCGATGAACTGTTCGATGCAGTAAGGGATTTTCGTGACGTGGTGATTACGAGCAGGACGCAATATTTCCCCGGTCAGGAAGATGACCCCTATGAGCTGAAAATCCCCCGTTACAGCGAGCCCGGTTTTCATTCACTGGCAAAGCTCTATCTTTCCCCGTTCGATCACAGCGAAATCGACTCATATCTGAACCGGAAGTATGGCGTATTTTGCTGGGGGAAGAAAAAGAAAGCTCGTCAGGTCGTCTATAACTCGCAGAATCTGATGGTGCGCCCGATGTTGCTCAGTCATATCGGTGATTTCGTGGACAGCGGCAAGCAGTTTCACAATACTTTTCAGATTTATCAGGGGCTGGTCGAGGCATGGATCGAGCGTGAGTGCAATAAAAGAGAGCATAACAAGGTCAATCGCGAGCAATTGAAAGAGAATCTGCACAAGTATTCTCGTCTGGTTGCGCTGAAAATTTATGAAAAAAGAAAGGAGAGCAATGTGCTCTGGCTTTCCAGAGAAGATGCAGTCGAAGTCGGGGTCGATACCGGACTGAAGGATTACCAGATGACGGGCCAGTCCCTGCTTACCCGTGACGGGGCGCTCAAATGGAAGTTCGCGCACAAATCGATTTTTGAATATTTCATCGCCAAAGAGGCGCTTGAAAACCCCGCTTTTGCCTGGGAGCTGGACTTCACCGGCATGGATATGACCCAGCTTTTCTGCAAGGAACAGGGGGTTGTGACGAGTTTGACCATCAATTATGCGTTGATTCGGGGCGGTCAGTTCACGATGGGCAGCCCGGAGCGAGAATCGGACAGACGAGACAATGAAACTCTGCACGAGGTAAAGGTGAGCGATTTGGCGATGTGCCGGTATGCTGTGCCGGTTGCCGATTTCAGACGCTTCGCTGAAGAGAGCGGCTACCTGACTGATGCTGAAAAAGAGAACCGGAGCGTTGTTTGGGACGGAAAAAAGTGGACGCAGAAAGAGGGGATCAACTGGCGTCATGATGCTTCGGGTACTGTAAGGCCAGAAGTGGAGTTTAATCACCCGGTGCTGCATGTAAGCTGGAACGATGCGGTTGCCTATTGCAACTGGCTGACGGAAAAAAGGGGCGACGGCCTCTTTCGCCTGCCGACGGAGGCGGAGTGGGAGTATGCCTGCCGTGCAGGAACAGTGACGCCGTTCAACACCGGCCAGAATCTGACGACCGGGCAGGCGAACTATGACGGGAACTATCCATACGGCAAAAACCCGAAAGGGGAGTATCGTAAAAAGACGGTTCCGGTGGATTATTTTAAACCAAACGGTTTTGGCCTGTACAACATGCATGGCAATGTGTGGGAGTGGTGCGGCGACTGGTATGGTGAAGCATATTATGAGGAGTGCCGGAAGCTGGGGGTGGTGACGGATCCGCGGGGGCCGAAAACGGGTTCGTCCCGTGTGCTTCGCGGCGGTGGCTGGAACGACGATGCGAGGTATTGCCGCTCGGCTTATCGCGACTACGGCGACCCCGGCTATCGCAACAGCAACGTCGGCTTCCGCCTGGTGTTCGTCCCGCAGTTCAGCGCAGCTCATCCGGCCAAAAAAGAGTGAGATGGCGAGCCGGGGGCATGAGGCGCAAGGGACGCAGCGCCGGAAGCCCCCGGAACGCCATCGAACGGCGGGGAGTTACAAAGAGAACGCCGCCGGAGGCGGCCGGTTTTCGCAACCGATTCCGGGGTCAGTCATGCAGATACGGCTTTTTACCATTCCTGTTGGCGATAGCGGCGCGGCCCAGCAGGAGATGAACGTTTTTCTGCGGTCGAACAAGATACTCGAGGTCGAGCAGCAGCTTGTTCAAGGCGACAATGGCGCTTGCTGGTGCTTTTGCGTACGTTATCTCGAACACTCTTTTCCGGCTGCCCAGGAGGGCCGTGCGAAGGTCGATTACCGCCAGGTGCTCGACGAGGCGAGCTTCAGGAAATTCATGCGCTTGCGCGACATACGCAAAAAGGTGGCGGCGCAGGAGGGTGTTTCCGCCTACGTCGTCTTTACCGATGAAGAGCTTGCGGCGCTTGCCAGACTGGAGGAGATCACGGCCGCAAACATGCTTGGCATAAGGGGAATCGGCGAAAAGAAGGTCGAGCGTTTTGCCCGTTATTTTCTTTCCGGTACAGAAAACGATGAAACCTCAGAAGCGGCTGATCGATGAGATCGCCTGCATGGACAATCTGATCCTTGCTTTTTACAAGGCGCAAAAGGGAAAGGCAGCGCACCCGGAGGTGCTGGCCTACCGGCGGCGCTTGCAGGCCAATCTGCTTGATTTGCAACGGCAGATTGTTTCGGGCGATATAGAAACCGGTCACGCCCGCTCCTTTACCATTTACGATCCCAAGAAGCGGGTGATTTGCGCCGCGCCCTTTTCGCAGCGCGTACTGCATCATGCGCTCATGAATCTTTGTCATGCGTCGTTCGAGCGCTACCAGATCGATCAAAGCTTCGCGAGCCGTCCGGGCAAGGGTACGTATGCCGCGCTCGAGACCGCGCGGAGGTATCATCGCCGGTACCGGTGGTTTCTGAAACTCGATGTCCGAAAGTATTTCGAGAGCATCGATCATGAAGTCCTCAAGTCGCAACTTCACCGGCTTTTCAGCGACACTCATCTGCTCGGGATTTTCGAAACCATCATCGACAGCCATGCCGGATCAGCAGCGGGCAAGGGGGTGCCTATCGGCAACCTGACCAGCCAGTATTTCGCCAATCACTATCTGGCGGCGCTCGATCACCGGGTCAGGGAGGCGATGCACGCTCCGGCCTATGCGCGTTACATGGATGACATGGTGCTCTGGAGCGACGACAAGACGCGACTGCTTGAAACCGGAAGGCGTTTTCAGCATGAAGCGGCGGCGAACCTGCGGCTTGCTCTCAAACCGTTCTGCCTGAACATGAGCAGCAAAGGGTTGCCGTTTCTTGGCTATCTGCTCTATCCGGGGCATGTTCGTCTTTCACAGCGCAGCCGGAAGCGTTTCATTGAAAAGTCGGGAATCTATGCCGAAAAGCTGATGAGCGGCGAGTGGACTCAAAAGGAGTATGCCGGTCACGTCATGCCGCTGGAGGCATTTACCGGTCATGCCGACAGCCGGGAACTGCGCAAGAGCGTCTATTGCCGGGCAGGAATCGTATCTTGAACAGGTCGGCAAAGGGCGTCGGCCGTGGGTTCGAACCGTGTGCTTCGCGGCGGTAGCTGGAACAACAATGCGAGGAATTGCCGCTCGGCTTATCGCAACAACGACAACCCCGGCAATCGCAACAACAACGTCGGCTTCCGCCTGGTGTTCGTCCCGCAGCTCAAAAGCATGGCCGGATGACTGCCTTTGAACCGGCCGACGGCCCTGTCCCTTGAATGAAAGGGCAAAAAGCGCAGTGAACATGCCCGTTATCGTCAAAACGAGCCGGAAAGCCGTTACGACGGTCGCGGGCATGGTTTTTTTGTGGGTGCAGAGTAAACGCGGCGCGGAATGCTGAATCATTGTTTCGCGGGGAGTTCGGCATGTTTGCTCCTGTTGCGTATATTCACCGAACAGCTTGCGTAACGGATAACCCCAAGTTATGAGCGATATTTTCCTGAGCTATTCCCAGAAAGACGAGCATCGGGTGCGGCCAATTGTCCGGCATCTGGAGAGCTTGGGATGGACTGTTTTCTGGGACAGGAATATTCCGCCTGGCAAGACATGGGACGAATACATTGAAATGCATCTCGATGCCGCCCGGTGTGTCGTCGTTGTCTGGTCGAAGGATTCCGTTCGCTCCCATTGGGTCAAGACGGAGGCTGAAGAGGGGCGAAGAAAGCAAATTCTTGTTCCTTTGAAGATCGATGAGGTAACGTTGAGTCTGGCTTTCAGGCACATTCAGGCCGCCGATTTGACAGCGTGGAATAACGATGCTTCTCATGTGCAGTTCAAAGCCTGTATCGACGCCATTGCCGCGCTGGTTCCGCAACCTGTTCGTCCTGCTCATGTTCCGGTAACTCCTGTCGAGCCGCCAGTAGCCAAACCGCAGTTGCCGGAAAATTTCGTGCTGATCCGTGGGGGAACGTTCATGATGGGCAGCCCGGAGCGAGAAGCGGACAGAAGCACCAATGAAACCCTGCACGAGGTGAAGGTAAGCGACTTCGCGATATGCCGGTACGCGGTGACGCAGGAGGAGTGGCAGAAAGTTACCGGCTCGAACCTTTCATTTTTCAAAGGAAATAATCTTCCGGTAGAGCGAATCAGTTGGGATGATTGTCAGGCTTTCATCAAAAAGCTGAACGAAAAAACGGGTGGCGGGAATTACCGCTTGCCGACGGAGGCGGAGTGGGAGTACGCCTGCCGGGCGGGTACGACGACGCCGTTCAGCACCGGCGAGAACCTGACGACCGGGCAGGCGAACTATGACGGAAACTATCCGTATCGGGACTATCCGAAAGGAGAGTATCGCGAAAAGACAGTCCCGGTAGATTCGTTCAAGCCGAACGGTTTTGGGTTGTACAACATGCATGGCAATGTGTGGGAGTGGTGCAGCGACTGGTACGGGAGTGGGTATTATGAGGAGTGCCGGAAGCAGGGAGTCGTGGAGAATCCCCAGGGGCTGGAAACGGGTTCGGGCCGTGTGCTTCGCGGCGGGGGCTGGGGCTACGATGCGGGGGGTTGCCGCTCGGCTTGTCGCAGCCGCGGCCACCCCGGCGGTCGCAGCAACCTCGTCGGCTTCCGCCTGGTGTTCGTCCCGCAGTTCAAAGCGTAGCTCATCCGGCCAAAAAAGAGTGAGATGGCGAGCCGGGGGCATGAGGCGCAAGGGACGCAGCGCCGGAAGCCCCCGGAACGCCATCGAACGATCGGGTGAACCCTGGGAGCGCCGAGCGCCTGCTCGACAATGAAACAGGAGGCTCCAAAATCTTACGCTGAATAAAATGCACGCCTTTTTTTGAGCGCATCCCGCCGCGAAAAGATGTTGTTCCGAAGATTCGGAACGGGTGCCAAGCTGGAGCTTGGCGCTCCCAGGCAAAAACAAAAAGCCGCTCCCGACAAGTCGGGGCGGCTTTTTTCACTTTGATCGTCCGGAAATCCGGTATCAGTAGCGGTAGTGCTCGGGCTTGTAGGGGCCTTCGACCGGAACGCTGATGTAGTCGGCCTGCTCCTGGGTGAGCTTGGTCAGCTTGACGCCGATCTGGCCGAGGTGCAGGCGGGCCACCTCTTCGTCGAGCTGCTTCGGCAGGCGGTAAACGTCAACCTTGTAGTCGTTCTTCCAGAGCTCGATCTGGGCGAGCGTCTGGTTGGTGAAGGAGTTGCTCATCACGAACGACGGGTGGCCGGTGGCGCAGCCGAGGTTCACGAGGCGGCCTTCGGCAAGCAGGTACATGCAGTTGCCGTTCTCGAAGACGTACTTGTCAACCTGCGGCTTGATGTTGATTCTGGTTGCGCCCGCGAAGTTGTTGAGCGCATCGACCTGAATCTCGTTGTCGAAGTGGCCGATGTTGCAGACAATCGCCTCGTCGCGCATCTGCTTGATGTGGTCGAGGGTGATCACATCCTTGTTGCCGGTGGTGGTGACGAAGATGTTGCCCTCTTTGACGGCGTCTTCCATCGTGGTGACTTCAAAACCCTCCATCGCGGCCTGCAGAGCGCAGATCGGATCGATCTCGGTGACGATCACGCGAGCGCCGTAGGTGCGCATCGAGTGGGCGCAGCCTTTGCCTACGTCGCCGTAGCCGAGCACGACGACCACTTTGCCAGCGATCATGACGTCGGTGGCGCGCTTGATGCCGTCGGCGAGCGATTCGCGGCAGCCGTAGAGGTTGTCGAACTTCGACTTGGTGACCGAGTCGTTGACGTTGATGGCCGGGAAGAGCAGTTCGCC
>CAIUQW010000376.1 GCA_903901395.1 uncultured Chlorobiales bacterium
CACATCGAAAGAAGAAATCCGCAACCGGTTCACCGATGCCGCAGCCAGAGTATGAAGAACAACCGACATGTCAGGTGATCCTATGAAAAAAAAAGGCAACATACTCATTGCAGACTCACAGTTTCTCGCCACGGAGTCTCTCAGGTCGTTCCTCACGGAATCCGGTTATGGAGTATCGGTGGTGACGGCACGCAGCGACCTGCTTGAATCCCTGAAGCATACGGACGTATCGCTGATCATTACCGATTACGTGCTCTTTGATTTCAAATCCATCAACGACCTCCGCGAGCTGCATGAAGAGCATGCTCAAATTCCCGTCCTGATACTGTCCAACACGGTTAACCATATGCAGATCATGGAGTTCAACAATGCCGGTATCAGGAATATCGCATTGAAAACCGATGATCGCCCCGAACTGCTTCAAGCGGTATCGACAGCCATAAAGGGCAGAAAACATTATTCCGGCAGTGTTCTTGATGTTCTGCTCAACAAAAACGATACGGTCGTGGCCAAGGGATCGCTGACAAGGTCAGAGGTCGAGATTGTCAGGCAGATCGCTGCCGGCCTGACCACAAAGGAGATTGCAGCCAAAAAGCATGTCAGTTTTCACACAGTCATGACTCACAGGAAAAATATCTTCCGCAAGTTAGGCGTTTCGAACAGTTCAGAGCTGGTGATGTTTGCCATCAAGACAGGACTTATCGAAACCATCGAGTACTATATATGACTGTTGTTATTCAGTAAATCTCAAGCTCGTTTTTTCGATAACTCTTTTTATATTCTTCGACGCGATCGGAAGCCGTTGGAGAAGGTCCAAAGGATGAACAGACAAGCGGAGACCGCCCATATTGTCCATAATTCTTTTGGCCTCATCACGGAGCGAGCTGATAAGAGATTCAAAATCAATCCGTGAGCCGTCATCTGGATGCGTCCACGTCTTTTCGTTACAAAGCGTTATCAACATGCATCCAGAATGGCGATTTTCCGGCAGGGGAACGCTTTACCGGCATTTTTCTGCGCCATTTGCACCGCTCGCGGCTTTTCGGATTGATACTGGGCGATCTTCGTGACCGCCGCCGCCGAACAGTTCGGCACCAACCTCCGCGCGACGGTAGCCACGACCGTCCCGAACTTCGTGCACGGCATGGTGGTGCCGATCACGATGCTCTTCAAATACACCAAGGAACACTACCGCCTCGAAACCGGAGCAATCATCGTCGGCACAATCTGCATCGTTTTAGCGTTTGCTTCACTCTTCGCGCTGGAAGAGACGTTTCACAAAGACCTGGATTATTTCGAGGAGTTTATGTGAGTGATGGGGGAATGGGGTGGATTGGTCGGATCGGACATCGCCTCGGCGTGGATGGCCGGGGCGAGGCCTGATGTGGTGAATGGTGAGTGAAAATCTTTGGATTTTGGTAGATTGACCCTTAAGCAGTTCCGTCAGTGGCGACTCGCGAATTACTCGGAGAATAGCTATGAAAATGGATGATTACGAAAAAGAGCTGATGGAGCTGGAACAGAAGGGTTTGATCAAGGCGCACGAACCTGATCCTGAAGAGAAGAGAGCTTTGATGGACGCGGCCAAAAGCACCCTTCAAAAAGACCGTCAGGTAAGCATACGGCTGTCGAGCAGGGATTTGGTTTCTCTCAAGAGGAAAGCGAACCGGTATGGAATTCCTTACCAGACTTTCATTTCCAGCGTCCTCCATCGTTACGCCTCCGGCGACATTCACCTCGAACGAACCACCGGAGATGACGCGGCTCAGTGATGGTGACAACCTTTTAGATACTATGAAACTCAACCCGAAGTTATTAAATTATCAGCATATACGGTTTCGTTGATGTCGTACTCAAATTGAACCTGAATGCACTTAGCTTGGCCAATAGCTATTGGGTTCGGATCTTCTCGAACGATTTGCGAAGAAAGCTGCATTGGAGAAAATGAAAGTAGCTTGTCTGCCCTTGGCCCAAGCCAGAGCTGCAAGTTGTGCAACGTAGGCCAACTTTCTTTTGGAAGCGTCGATATCGGTTCAATGTAAAAAAAATGAAGCGTCACTATAATGTGTGAAATCTTCAGATCAGTAATACTCCAATTCTGTGCTTGATCCGCAGGTTTCATGGCGAGAATCAGCGCGTGATCTACAAAAACGCTATTGTCTAACGCATAGGTTGCCGCGATCTCGTGAGTATTGAATACACTCTCAAGGATTAAGGATGCGCTCTCATTACCAAGTTTTGTACTTTTACCGAAGTATAGCTCCACCGTCACTGATGGTTGTGCAAGTAAAGGATTGTTTCGTGCTTTTGCTTTAGCAATAACCTGAGGTGATAGTGAAGAAATAGTGTGAGATACTTTGCGGTGAATAACGTTATAACCAGGATGATCCATTTTGAAAAATCCAGCGGCGTTAATTTTTCCATTCAGGTAATCACGATAACCTCCTTGCTGAAGTACGCGTCCATCAGTCATCCCTGGCGGTAAACCAATCGGTGGCGGAGGCATCATTTGATCTGAATCGTAGGCATGATAGCCAGCTTCATCCTTGAAAAGTCGTTCAATATCCGTATCTGTGGCTTCAAAGCATAGTGTAATGAAAAGGCCACAAGGGAGGAGAGGCGCGTGAAGTGCACGAACGTCTTTTTTGATTTCGGCTAATCCATCTTCCATTTGCTTTAAGCTTTTGAGATACTCAGGATCTGCTGCATAGCGACGCTCACAGTGTTCATACCAGAAATCTCTCGCCTCTCGTATAAACTTTTGCTTCCTCGAATTTCCTCCATAAGTTTCGTGGCAACTTGGACATAAAGGTGCTGCATTATCCGCTGTATCTTGACCTCCCTCTGATTGAGGGACGATGTGGTGAATCTCGACACCGAGTGCATGGCACAAACAACATTTGAAATGCGATTTGCGCTTTACAGCCAGCTTTATGTCTTCGCTAAACGGCATATTTTATTAAATGGTATTTGAGAATATCGAAACATTAAACATGTACAGTCGTTCACGCACAAAAAAATAACTAAAGGAGACTCAAAAAATAGCGGGGTTGCTGAAGATTGTTTGGGTGCAGCCGATGGTTTCCAAAAAATACCTCAAAAAACTTGTTAGTTCTGACGGAATACGGGAGGTTCGGGCGTCACATGGCAAGAAAGGGTTTCGCTTGCTTGGGTTTTTTCACGAAGGGACTCTGGTGATTCTGACTGGGCATGAAGATGAAAATCACGTTCGAAAATTGATTTTTGGTTCGCTGATACTGATGATATTGTTTATGCATCGAATGTTTCAGCGGTTCGAACCGGTCGCAATTTGCGACCAGTTGTATCGTCTCTTCGTTTGTCCAATAGGGGTTTACGGGCTGTTGTCATTTCACAGCGTCACATCTCCTATCCGTCAAATTCTTCTCTTTTTCTACTTCTTCTCCCTTAATTCATTAATCAGCTCCATCTGAATCTCCTGTATCTCAACCAGGCGCTCCCATTGCTTTGAGAGGAGGTGATCGACTTTTTGGTGGAGTTGGCGGATTTCGAGTTCGGCTTTGAGGTTCACCTTGTAGTCGTAGATCGCTCGCTGGCGGTCGCGTTCTTCCTGGCGGTTTTGGCTCATCATGATCACCGGCGCTTGTATCGCCGCCAGCGTCGAGAGGACGAGGTTGAGCAGAATGAAAGGAAATGGATCGAAGGGTTTGGCGAAGATCGCCACGATATTGATGCCCATCCACGTGGCGATGAATAAGGCGAAGATGATGATGAATTTCCAGCTGCCGCCGAAGTCGGCGATGTTGTCGGCGAGGCGCTGGCCGAGGGTCAGATGCTTTTCGTAATCGATGTCGGGGTTCGCCGTGAGGATTTCATGCTTTCTGAGTCCCTCGATCACCTCTTTATCCAGCTCAGTCAGTTCACCCTTCTCCTCCTCCAGCAGCGATTCGACGTAGAGGTGTTGGAACTGTTGCAGGTCGGTCATGCATATCCAGCCATTCTCGTCCCAGTTGCCGGATTTGTTATGGATAATCTTCGAGACGGCGGGGCGCACGGTCATGGCTCGCCGCAGCTCGGAGCGTTTTTTCGTGCCGCAAATCTGGCATTCGGGCGTCTGCGGGTCGGTCGCTGTCATGATGATCCGGCGTTGGTTTGATGTTCAGTCCGTGCCGTTGAGCAGCGCTCCGGCGTCGAGCTTGAGGAAGTGGCCGGTGTGCGTGTCCGCCCGGCGCGCGATCTCTTCCGGCGTGCCCTCGGCAACGATCATG
>CAIUQW010000377.1 GCA_903901395.1 uncultured Chlorobiales bacterium
CATAACTTATGAGCGGAAAATATTTTGAGGCGACTGACAACAATTTTCAGAGCGCCATTCTCGAATCGGGTCAGGTTTGCCTGGTCGATTTCTGGGCAACCTGGTGCGGCCCTTGCCTGATGCTTGGCCCAACCATCGAAGCCCTTGCCGGTGAATACGAAGGCCGTGCCATCGTCGCCAAAGTCAATGTGGATGATAATCCCAATACTGCCGGGAAGTATGGTATCCGCAGCATTCCCACCATGCTGATCATCAAGAACGGCGCAGTGGTCGACCAGCTTGTTGGCAACGTCGGCAAGAGCGTCATCGCCGCTGCTCTCGACAAACATCTTGGCTGACAGACCTTTCGCTTTTCCTTTTTCACTATCCCGGTAACAGCCGGGATAGTTTTGTATTATCCCAACCCTTCCTCCTGGAGACAAACGATGGATAAACAGATCAGGGACGTTGTCATTATCGGAACCGGACCTGCCGGTTATACTGCGGCCATTTATACCGGACGGGCCAACCTCAAGCCGCTGGTCATCGAGGGGCATCAGCCTGGCGGCCAGCTCATGATCACTACCGACATCGAGAATTTTCCCGGCTTTCCTGCAGGCATTCCCGGCCCGGAGCTGATGGGCAGAATGCGCGAACAAGCGGCTCGTTTTGGCGTTGAATTCCAGTTCGGCAGCGTCACGGAAGCCGATCTGTCACGCAGTCCCTTCTGCCTCACCATCGATGGCCAGCAGGAGATTCTCGCCCGGACGCTCATCATCGCCACCGGCGCGAACGCCAAATGGCTCGGCATCGAATCGGAAGAGAAGTATCGCGGTCGCGGCGTCTCGGCCTGCGCGACGTGCGACGGTTTCTTCTTCCGCAACTGCCGCGTCTTTGTCGTTGGCGGCGGCGACACGGCGATGGAAGAGGCCCTCTACCTCACCAAATTCGCCTCCGAGGTGGTGCTGGTGCATCGCCGCGAGGAGTTCCGCGCATCCAAGATCATGAGCCTGCGGGCCAGCAAAAACGAGAAGATCACCACGATGCTCAATGTGGTGGTTGACGAGATTCTCGGCGACGATATGAAGGTGACAGGCATCCGCCTGAAGAACGTCAAGACTGGCGAACTGATCGAGCAGGCCTGCGACGGCGTTTTCATGGCCATCGGCCACGAGCCGAACGCAAAGATTTTCAAAGGCCAGCTCGACATGGACGATTACGGCTACATCCTCACCAAAGGCCACTCGACGGAAACCAGCGTCAAAGGCGTTTATGCCTGCGGCGACGTCCAGGACTTCACCTACCGCCAGGCCGTGACCGCCGTCGGCACCGGCTGCATGTCCGCCATCGAAGCCGAAAGATTCCTCGAATCAATCCGCTGAAGCGACGAAGATTTTGTTGAATTGAGAAGCGCCGGGGTTGTTGAGATTCCGGCGCTTTTTTTGTGTTTGTGGGGTATTTTTTTCTATTTGTATGCTGAAATATCCGTAATAAAAGCTTACCATTAATGAAGGATATTCAGGATTAAAAAAGGGATTCCAAACTGTCGTTTGACACATAACGAGCGATTTCTGCTCAGTCAACCTTTTACTAAAATGACTAATTCTAAGGATACAGTATTCTTTGCTCACTCAATGCAAAAAGATCCCCCATCTTGGTCATCAGTATCTGATGCAGATGTGGTTTCTTTTTTTGAAAAATTGTTGAAAAAGCGCTGGCAAGTAATATCAGGAAAAGTTGCTGAAGCCCGCGCAATAGATGATAAAGTTGCTGATGCGGTAAGCGATTCAAAAGCCATTATATCTTTATTCACACGACGTCACAAAGTTGAAGATGGTCCAGATTCATACTTAACTTCACCTTGGTTGCTTTGTGAATGCGCTTTTGCGCTTGGTCTATTTAGGCATCATGATCTTCATGTAGTAGCCGGTTTTCGTGAGAAGGGGATTGAACCGTCAACGCTTGGTATGATCTCTGTCGGTGGAATGGAATTTCCAGAATTCGATAGAGATTACCTTGAACGAGATAAGCTAAAGTTCATGCATTATCTTGATGATCTAGAAAAAAGAATTAAGTCTGGCCCTAGCGGCCAAAGCGTAATTGACTTTGATACATATAAACAGGTCTCACTAAACAAGATTTATTTGGTTTATAGGAATGGCTTTGGCACAATACAAAATATCGTTGATATTGTTATTAAGGATGCCGATGAATTCATGAGAGAAGGTAAGATATATCACAGAATCTGGACTCATTTCGGAGAAATTCCCCCACTTTCACAAATGCTTCGGGTACCTGTTCATAAACGAAAGAATGATGCATTTTTTCATGGTATTCTTGATACTCATCGCGGCAAGCGACTTCAGACTCATCTTGACATAACCGAAGAAAACCATACGGATAGTTCCTGCACGTTCTCAGTTCGATTTTTAGATGAAAATCGACAACCACTAAAGGTAAAGGTTAACGATACTATCCAGTATCAGTACGCTTGGGGTCTTCCAGAGATGTTTCCGGTAAATGAGGAAGACCTTCCCTCAATTGTCGGTGACAAGATTGATTACAAGACCTATTGCCTTGCAGAATTGGATGCGAACCACGGGAAGATTGAGCGCGCAAGACTTGAGGTTAGGTTTGAACGAGAAGCTCGTGATGGTCAGACAAGGGAGTTGTTTAGCAAAAGTCCTATTGTTAGAATTGGACGCGGCCCACTCAAAGATACCGTTTGGGGTGAGCCGTACCCAGCGAAGATTCAGACAGGTGAACCCGATGAATTCAATATGTGGTATGAGAGATATGTTGTTTTCCAGCGAGAGTTTTTTAAGCGAATATCGGTCGCTTGGCGGCCATCAAGCAAAAGGTATCAGCTATAACAGTTATACCAGCTGTTAGATGATAAAACAGATTCCAGATCGCTCTCTATTCACTCCGGCGGCGCTCAAGCGTTGGGATTCTATCGATCCGTCGATTCAGGACAAGCTGCTTCACAATGTCTGGTGTGGATCGTGCCGGAAAGCTGTGTATATCAATGTTAAATCAGCCATAATCGATGACCTGACCTAAATCAGCATCGAATCCATCCCTGAAAAAATCTGCAAGTTCTTTCATTTTCACCAGTTAAGCCGCGATCATCGCCACACCGAAATCGCAAACGATGCGCTGCTCGACCTTCTCTCATTTGCGTACACCGGCAATAAAATGCTGCATGTTCCATTCCTGACGTCGTCGTACAAACTCTACGCTCCAGTCCCTGATCATCCGGTTTCTGGAACTCTGAAGCGGGAATTTTGTTGTTCTTCTGAACCAAACGGGAGAACATCTATGAAAAAACTCATTTTGCCTTTGCTGTTGTGGATCGTCACGCTTGCCGGGTGCGCTGGTGCGCCGGAGGGGATCGTGGCGGTGGATAACTTCAAGCTCGACCGCTACCTCGGCACCTGGTACGAAATCGCCAGAATCGACAACCGCTTCGAGCGCGGCTCCGATCATGTTTCAGCCGTTTACACCCTGCGCAAGGACGGCATGGTGCAGGTGCTCAACAAAGGCTACTACCCAGACAAAAAAGAGTGGAAAACCGCCGAAGGCAAAGCCAAATTCGCCGGAAACCCGAACGTCGGAGCGCTGAAAGTTTCCTTCTTCGGTCCATTCTACGGTCCCTACAACGTCTTCGCCCTCGACCGCGAAAACTACTCATGGGCACTGGTAACGGCTTCAAGCCGCGACTACTTCTGGATTTTAGCGAGAACCCCGCAAATCGAGCCAGCGCTCTACGACAAGCTGCTCGCAGAAGCCAAAGCGCAAGGCTTCGATGTTTCGCGGGTAAAGAAAACGCCTCAGTAGTGGACTTGGTGGACGAGCTTCGATTTTTTAATGAACCTGTTCATGTCATTCTGATCTCGACTTTTCGGGAGAAGAATCCGGAACTCTTTGTTTCGTCATAAGATGGATTCATCATTACGCTTCGCTCCATTCGGAATGACAGACCTTTTTTCTTGATTCTTTAGTGAATTGTAATTGCCGAAGCCATAATTTTTCGTTGCGTTCGATCTGAATATCGTATTATATTCAGTCTGGAGGTGCATTATGCAAATTACTACCGATATTAAACCGGTCACATTTCTCAAGGCGAACGCCGCCATGCTGCTCGACCAGATCAACGATACCCGCCGTCCGGTAATCATCACCCAGAACGGAGAGCCGAAGGCCGTGCTGCAGGATCCGAAAAGCTATGAAGAGATGCGCAACGCGCTCGGATTGCTGAAACTTCTCGCGCAAGGAGAAGAAGAGGTGCGCAGCGGGCGGGTTTCCGAACAGGATGCTGTGTTCAGGCGACTTGAAGAGCAACTGAACAGCCGCCCATGAGCGGCAATTACAAGGTGCTATGGAGCGAGGTCGCCGAGCGCGATCTCGGCGAGGCGCTTTCATTCATCGCCCGGGAAAATCCCGACAACGCCCGCAATCTTCTCGATCTCATCAGGCAAAAGGCCGCCGATCTCGAAACCTTTCCCGAGCGTGGACGAATTGTCCCGGAGCTTCACGCAGAGGGAATTTCCGTGTATCGCGAGCTGGTGATCGCGCCGTGGCGACTTCAGTACCGCATTGCCGATGGCGAGGTGCTGGTGCTCTCATTCATCGACAGCCGCCGGAATGTCGAAGACATTCTGTTACAGCGGTTTATCCGGCGTTAAATTTTTTCCGGGCCTCCACCGCTTACACCTCCTCCCCGTGCTGCAAGCGCCACATTCCGGCGTAAAAACCGTCGAGCTTGAGCAGCACTTCGTGGTTTCCGCGCTCGATCACCTTGCCTTCGTAAAGCACCACAATTTCGTCGTAGCGCTCCATGCGGTGGAGGCGGTGGGTGATGGAGAGCACCGTCCGGCCAACGCTCGCGCGGTCGAGGGTGTCGAGCAGCGCCTGTTCGGTGACGGCGTCGAGGTTGGCGGTGGCTTCGTCGAGGACGATGACCGGAGCGTTTTGCAGAATCATGCGGGCGATAGCGAGCCGCTGGCGTTCACCGCCGCTGAGGTTCATGCCGTGCTGGCCCGCCCAGTCGTCGAGGCGGCTTTGCAGAGCGTCGAGTCCAGCCATCGAGAGGGCGCGGCGGAGCTGCTCGTCCGTCGTTTCCGGCGCGGCGAGGAGCAGGTTTTCGCGAATGCTCTGGCCGAAGAGGTACGTCCGTTGCGAAACGACGGCGATGTTGCGGCGCAACTCCTCGGGATCGAGCCGGTCGATGTTGCGTCCGCCAATCGCGATCTCGCCCTGCGCCGGGTTCCAGAAGCGCACCATGAGCGAGGTGATGGTCGATTTGCCCGCGCCGCTCGGCCCGACAATCGCGACCCTTCCGCCCTGCGGCACGCTGAACGAAACGCCATCGAGCGCCGGGCGGTTGCTGCCGGGATAGGTGAAGGCGAGGTTTTTGACCTCGATGCCGGTCGATTTCGGAAAAGGTTCCGGCTTTGCGGGCGGCACAACTTCGGGCTTCGCGTCGATGATCTCGAACAAGCGTTCACCCGCGCGGACGTCGGCCTCGATGTTCTGCACCGATCCGGTAAGCGGCAGGAAGGCTTCGAACGAGGCCATGACGCCGAACACCAGCGAGGCGAGCGTGATGGCGCTCGTCGCGCCGGTTCGCACCATCGGCAGCATCGAGTAGAGAATCCAGATCACCGCGCCGTTCATGGCAAGGCCGGTGAGCGACTCGTGCAGCCCTTCGATAAGCGAGGCCTTTTTCTGCAATGCAAGCTTTTGCGACTCCGTCCGGTTCAGCCGTTCAGCGTAATCACCAACCATGCCGAAGACGCGCAGCTCGCTCATCCCCTGCACCATATCGACCGCGAGGAGCTGCTGCTCACCCTGAAGCGCGGTTATGCCGCGAGCTGTCCCGGCGGCAAGGCGGGCGGTGAAGAGCGGCACGGCAATACCCGCGACAAGCTGGCTCGCGAGCACTCCTTCGGCGGCGATGGTTGACCAGTGGCCCACGACGAACCACATGAGCAGCGTGACGAGCGCGGCGGTCACGGGCGGGGCGAGCACGCGGGCGTAGATGTTTTCGAGGCTCTGGATATCGTCCACGATGCGCTTCAGCAGGTCGGCGCTTTTGTAAGCGGCCAGCCGCGCCGGGGCGAGCGGTTCGACGGCATCGTAAAACCAGACCCTCAGTTGGGTGAGTATCCGAAACGTGGTGTTGTGCGAGATGAGCCGTTCGGCGTAACGAATTACACCGCGCGAGATGCCGAAAAATCTTACGCCGGTGATGCCGATCTGGAGCGCCGAGAGCGCGGGCATCAGGGCGGCGGTGGTGATGAGCCACGCCGAAGCCATGAGCAGACCGATGCCGCTGCCTATGGTGGCGAAACCGATCAGCGCGGCGAGCAGCATCCACCACGCGAAAGGCCGGGTGAGGCCGGTCAGCCGGAGAAATGTCTTCATGCCGCGACCTCCTCCATCGACGAGAACATCGCCTGGCGGTAGAAGCCCTCGTCAGCCATCAGCTCGTCATGCGTGCCGCTCTGCGCGAGGCGTCCGCCGTCCAGAACCACGATGCGGTCGGCGTTGCGGATGCTTTCGAGCCGGTGCGCGATCATCACCACCGTGCGCCCGCGCATCAGCTCGTTCATCGCCTTGCGGAGCTGCGCTTCGAGGATCGGGTCGGTGTGCGAGGTCGGCTCGTCGAGCAAGAG
>CAIUQW010000378.1 GCA_903901395.1 uncultured Chlorobiales bacterium
CAGCAAGCGATGCTCTTTCCGCATCTTGGCGTAAAATCGAACCTGCTCTACGGCTACAAGCGCTGCCGCCCCGCCGAGCGGCGTATAAAGCCGGAAACGATCATCGAGGTGCTCAACCTTGGCCACCTCGCCGGGCGCGGCGTCAACAAGCTCTCCGGCGGCGAAAAGCAGCGCGTGGCGCTGGGCCGCGCCGTGCTCGCCAACCCGCGCCTGCTCGTCATGGACGAACCGCTCTCGGCGCTCGACGACTCGCTCCGCTACCAGATTATCCCCTACCTGCGCAGCGTGAGCGCAGAGTTTGGCATTCCGTGCCTCTTCATTTCGCACTCGATCACCGAAATGCAGCTCATGACCGAACGGGTGATGGTGGTCAAAAACGGGCGGCTGACGGGCATCTCGACGCCCGACGAACTGGCGCGAACCGGCATGGCGAGCAATCCGCGCGGCTACCTCAACCTGCTTCGGCTGGATGGCGCGACGCAGAAAGATGGCCTCTTCCACTATCCGTGGGGCAGCAGCGAGCTGATCATCTCGGAAGGGCGCACCGGCGAAGAGTCGCTCTTCGAACTCTCCTCGCGCGACATCATCCTCTTCAAACAGCACCCCGAAGCCATCAGCGCCCGCAACCTCCTCGAATGCGAGGTCGCCGAACTCTTCGACTCGGATGGGCGCAAAGGCGTGGTGCTCGACTCTGGCGGCAAAACGCTGGTAGCAGAAATCGTTCGAGCCGCCGCTGAAGAGCTGTCGATAACCCCCGGCGCGACGCTCTTCGCCGCGATCAAGGCGTCGGCGTTCAGGAGATTGGGGTGAAGGAAATACTTGACAAAGGAAATGTTTCGTCGATCATCGACGGAGCGATCCATGCTTGATAATGGCGTTGCGGCACGCACTGTTTATTGTCAGTTTGTTGCCTCGACTCGCCGCGCATTTTTTCAAGATTTACCGTTAACAGCATCTGATCTCTTGCCATTGAAATGATGGCGTGTTGCTATGAGAGGAATGGTGTAAAGCACCAAAAACAGTAAATTGAATACCACGTTTCGCCAGAAGCCGATGTACAGGGAATAAACGCTGCCAAAGACAAACCATATCGTCAGCGACATGGCAAGCATTGACCATGAACCAGACTCCCCGCGACGAAACGGTCCGTTTATAATCATGAAGACGATTACTATCCAGCCGATAATGGTAATGCCAAGATCACCGTGAATGAACTTGATGTACTCGATGGCTTCCTGCGAATATCGCGCCTGAAATCCTCCAGTTTCACCAAAGAATACAAGGCTGAAAAAATCCAGCGCTAACTCAGGCATCACCATCAATCCTGCGCCATACAACATAACGCCAATCGTAACAACCTGCAGCCAGCGAAACCAGAATAAAGGGATCATCGTAGTGGTGTTTTTATTTTATATGCACTTATCTGAATTTTAAACGTTTGCTTGTAGCAGTCGCATGGGGAAAAAAGAGGTTTCACTTCAGCCATTTTGACATTTTTGCTTTGACCTCCATGTGCGTAAACGTATTGACCTCATCTGCCTGTTTGATTCCTCTTTCGACCTTGTCAAGAAAAAAAACTTGTCAACAGCCTCTTCAATGGTATCGTCTGAGGGAAGAGGTTCAACCGCCTGGATTATTTTCTCTTTCACCGTCATGGCTGATCTCCGTTATTTGCCAGAAATAGGTATGATCATCTTCAATATACAATAATCGTACCTGAACAACACCCCCACCATCACCTTCACTTCTCCGCCCAAGTCAGCCTCTGGTACATTTGACATGCCTCTTTTAATCCGTTTTTTCACGCCTTGTCATACCACTCTTTTGCAAGCGTCAAATCCTTCGGAACTCCCATGCCGTTTTCGTACATCACGCCGAGATTGTATTGAGCAAGCGCATTGAACACCTACAGGCGAAATCGTCACCAGAAAGCTTTGCCCATTCACGTTTTTCGATGAGGAAATTGACTGATGGAAAAGGAGAACAGCTTTCGTAACTCATAAAAAAAGCCTGCGAATCATGCCGCAGGCTTTTGATGATCGGAGAGTCGTGAACAGCAGGAAGCTTACATGCCCAGTACCAGCGCGGCTATCACGATGGCGGGACCGAACGGCCATCCCGCTTCGCTGCAAAACCCTTTGAGCTGTCGCCATGCCAGGTACCAGACCACGGTAATCACCCCGCCCAATATCATGACGTGAAATACACCACTGACGCCAAACCACGTGGCTAATACCGCCAACAGTTTGAGGTCGCCACCACCGATTCCGCTCATGCCCTTGATGCGCCGGAACAGCCAGGCAAAACCTCCAAAAAAAACCAGCACAACGACGGCGGATGCGGCGCTGGCGAGCAGGCTTTGCGAGGTAAACCCCAGAGCGCTGCTGAAGAGGCCCATCACTCCCAGCGGCCAGACGATCCAGTCTGGCAAAAGGGTGGTGTCCCAGTCCATGAGGGCGAGTAAAAGCAGCATGCTGGCCACACCGCACCAGAGTAACGATGCGGCCAAGAAGGCCGGATGGCTGCCGGCGTTGGCCGCGAAGGCCCACAAAGCGGCGTTGACAACCGGCACCCAGATTCGCCGGGCAAAAGGAGCGGGCTGCTCCAGGCCGCCGCCGGGCCCCTGCCATTCGTGCAGGTTGGCTTGAGCTTGCTGTAACACCTTGCGAGGAATGATACGAGCCAGAGGAACCAGCCAAAGACCAGTCAGTGCACCGACTAGCCACCAGTACCAGTCCGCCCGAAGGACATTCGATATGAATGGTGTATCCATGACTAAAACCGGCCTCTCATGACTTCGATCAATTGAAGGATCGCCGGTCCCAGCACCACGATAAAAAGCGTCGGGAAAATAAACAGTCCGAGCGGCAACACCATTTTCACGGGAATTTTGGCGGCAAGCTCTTCGGCTCGCTGCGTGCGGCGCGAACGCATCATGTCTGAATGCACGCGCAACGACTCGCCGAGACTGGTGCCAAACCGGTCGGCCTGCACAAGCATGGAGACAAGGTCATCCATATCTTCGAGGCGCGTGCGTAAGGCCAGGTTGCGCAGGGCTTCGACGCGGGAGGCTCCGGCGCGCATTTCGAGGCTCGACAGGTAAAACTCCTGCGCCAGATCGGGGCTGGTGTGGACCATTTCGCGCGATATGCGGACAACAGCTGCGTCGATACCCATGCCCGACTCGGTGCAGACGACCATCAGCTCGATCATGTCGGGCAGTCTGTCGCGCATTCGCCCGATACGTCGCCGGGTGATGACGTGCAGCGCCAGCTCGGGCAGATAGTAGCCGGCGGCGGCAAAGACCAGCGCCAGCAGCATCACGAAAATGAAGGGCATCTGCGGTTGGCTCAAACGCAGCAGCAAAGCGAGCGCCACCGGCAGCGCCAGCGTCAGCAGGGTTTTAACGGCAAAGTAGTAGAGCGGCGCTTTTTTGTTGCGGATGCCTGCCTGCAAAAACCTGATCCTGATTTTCGAGTTTTGCCACCCCTCTTCCGGAAGCGAAAGTCTGGAGAGGAGGTGCAGAACGGCAGCCACTCTGCGGCTTCTCACCGTGGCCTGTGAGTCGTCGACTAGAGTCCAGTTCTGGCGGACGATTCTCGAAAGGCGTTTTTTGAAGATGTTGCCGACTTCCCATTGGCGAAACGCGAGCACAGCCGAGGCGACGGTGACACCCGAAAGCACGATGGTCAGGATTTTAAGCGTGTCTTGCATGGTGGTTGAAATTGAGGGTTAAACCTTGATATGGGTCATCCGGTTGAGCGTGATCGCGCCAACGGCTATAAGCAGGCCAGCGATCAGGAGGAGCATGTGTCCTTTGGGAGTGCTCCAGAGCACCGAGATGTAACTTGGCCTTATGAGCGTGATGATAATGGCGAACACCGGTGGCATAATGCCCAGCATCATGGCCGACATGCGTCCTTCAGCCGTGAGCGTGCGGATCTTGCCGCGAAGCTTGATGCGTTCGCGTATGGTGCTGGCCAGCCCGTCGAGCAGCTCGGTGAGGTTGCCGCCAGTTTCGTGCTGGATCGAGAGCGAAATGACAAAAAAATTGAGGTCATCGCTTTGAACTCGGTCGACGAGTTGGCTGATGGCGTCCTTGAACGGGATTCCGAAGCTGATTTCATCGAAAACGGTTTTGAACTCCGGACCCGTGGGTTCGGGCATCTCCTTGCCAACCATGCCAAGGGCCGAGGTGAGGCTGTGACCCGCCCGCAGCGAGCGGGAGATGTAATCGAGCGTTTCCGGCAGCTTGTCATCGAACGCTCTGCGGCGCTTGTTCGCCATCCGCAACAACCAGAGAAGCGGTGTACTGGCGATGGCGGCAGCCAGCGGCAACAGCAGCAGGAGGTTGCTGTCGCGCAGAATACCCGCCAGCACGATCGCCATGAACAAAAAGATCATGAAGCCGATCAACTGACCGGCAGTGAACCGGCTTTGGGCGCGATGCGCAAGCTGTTCGAGCCGCGCGAATGTGCTGGAGCGTGAGCGCAGCCAGATTGCGAATGCGCTGTCCCGATTGTTTTTTTGCGCACTGCCGACAACACTTTGCCCGTCCGGGTGAACGGCGTCGTAGATGGACTGCAAGCGCCGTTTTTTTGCTTTGGCGTGGGGATCGAGAAACAGAAACCACACCCCATAGAGCAGCAGCATGAACAGTACGACTGTTACAAATGCCAAAAATGGAAGTAAAAACGTATTCATGATGGGTAAAAAGTTTAGCCGTTCGAGCCGGGATTGAACATTCCGTCACCAAGGACGATGCCGTAGGTGCGGATTTTTTCAGTCACTTTCGGGCACACACCCGTGGCGCTGAACACTCCCTGTACGGATCCGTCCGGGTTGATGCCTGTGCGCTGGAAACCAAAGATTTCCTGGGTGGTGATAGTGTCGCCTTCCATGCCGCTGATCTCCTGGATACTCGTGACCTTGCGCTTGCCGTCATCGAGTCGCGCGATCTGGACGATAAAGTGAAGCGACGAGGAGATGAGCTGGCGCATGGCTTTGCTCGGCAGCGTGACGCCAGCCATGCCCACCAGATTTTCGAGACGCCCCAGCGCATCACGCGAACTGTTGGCGTGAATGGTGGTGAGCGAGCCTTCGTGGCCGGTGTTCATGGCTTGAAGCATATCGATCACCTCGGTGCTTCGCACCTCGCCCAGCACGATGCGATCGGGCCTCATGCGCAAGGCGTTTTTCACCAGAGCGCGCATGGTGATTTCGCCTTTGCCTTCGATGTTCGCTGGACGTGTCTCCAAACGCACGACGTGGTTTTGCTGAAGCTGCAATTCGGCAGTGTCTTCGAGCGTGACAATCCGTTCACTAGCGGGAATAAAACCCGAGAGAATGTTGAGCAGCGTGGTTTTACCCGTGCCGGTGCCTCCGGAAATGAGGATATTGCATTTGACCTTGACCAGCGCCGCCAGCAATTCAGCCATGGCGGGCGTCAGCGTGTCGTTCTGGACGATGTCACGCATTTGCAGTGGCACGACCGCGAAGCGCCGGATGGTGAGCACCGGGCCGTCGAGCGCCAGTGGCGGAATGATGGCATTGACGCGCGATCCATCGGGGAGGCGGGCATCGGCAAGAGGGCAGGATTCATCGATGCGCCGCCCCATGCGAGAAACGATTTTATCGATGATTTTCATCAGGTGCTCGTCATCGTTGAAACGGATATCGGTGAGCTGAATGCATCCATGTTTTTCGATATAGACGTTCTGGTAGCCGTTGACCATGATCTCGGAAATGGCGGGGTCAGCAAGCAGTGGCTCTATCGGCCCCAGCCCCAGGATTTCGTTTTTGAGGTCGGCAACCAGCCGGGTGCGCTCCTGAACATTGAGGGGAAGGGCCTCTTCGTTGATGATCTCGACGAGCAATACCCCAAGCTCGTTTCGCAACTGCTCGGGAGTCAGGCTCTCAATGGAGTTGAGGTCGACCCGGGTAAGCAGCTTTTGATGCAAATGCATCTTGGTCGCGTAAAAGTCAACCCCTGTCAACTCGTTGTGTTTTTTCGCCGTTGCTGTTGTCGGCGGCGCTGGCGCTTCGGCGACATGATACTGCTCGGGAATCTCTGTGGTTTCATGCGCCGACGCGGAATCAGCCGAACCCCATTTCGTGGAGCGGTTCCAGCGTGCTATCTGATCTTTAAGCGTTTCCATAGCGATGGTTTGGTGTGACTGTCGCCGGAGATTTGTTCGGCCCAGTCGATGATTGTTTTGGAAAGTTTTGATTTGGGGTCCGCTTTCAGCAAGGGCTGACCAATCAACAGGGATTCTTCCACGGCAGCGGAGTCGGAGGGAATGCTTTTGTCGATTGGCTTGCCGATGAGCTTCGCGATGTCGGCACTGGAGATGTGATCGGTCGAGTCAGCGCGGTTGAGGATGAGTTCAATGCGAGACACCGGTTTTTCCAGCTCTTCACAGAGTTTGAGCAGCTGACCGGCCTGGCGCATGGATGGCATTGATGGTGTCGTGACAATGCAGAGCTCATCGAGGCGATCGAGAACCCAGAGGCCAACGCGGTCGAGAGATGAACCAAAGTCGACCAGCGTGTAGTTGTAAAGGTTTGACACCCGATGAATAAGCTCTCTGACCTGCTCGGGTTTGATTCGAACGACTTTTTCAAATGTGGTGGGCGATTGAATGAGGTCGAGCGTAGGGCCGAGATGCGTCACCATGCTGTTGAGCAGCTGCTGGTCAAGCCGGTCGGTTTGACTGGAGATGTCGGCCAGATCCTGAGCATGGTTATCACGGGTGAGGTACATGTCGAGATCGCCAAACGGCAAAGAGGCATCGAGCGCCAGCACGTGGATGCCGGGCTTTTGAGAGAGCGCGAATGCCAGGTTTGCCATCAGGCAAGAGCAGCCATCCCCTCCTTTGGAAGAGACAAAACCCAAAACATGACTCCGGGCGACTCCACTGCCGTTGCCGCTGGCGCGAAGATGAGCGCGTTCAATCACCTGCCGCAAGCTTTCGGCGCTGCTGTCGACCATGACTTCTCGCACTCCGGCGCGCATGAGCGAGAGCTGAACTTCGGGCTGCGCTTGCGGATGAACGGCCACGATGGCGGCCTGTGGCAAAGCGATGCAGAGCTTCTCGATCTCCTGAACATACAGGGAATCGGATGGCTCGAAGCCCGCCAGAAAAACGATGTCGGGTTTTTGGGCCGCGATTTCGCGTGCTATGCCCCCCACCTCGCCGACCAGCCGGGTAAGTTGATGTTGGCCCAGTTCCAGCTGGGCATCCGGAACCTCCCATGTCCTGGGAGAGTAAACAACAATGTTCATGGCTGTTTTATTTGACGAGTATGGGAGGAGTGTAAGCGCCGTATGACGTCCCGGTGCCGTCACCAGGATCGAGGCCGGGAATTATTGCTGCATCGACGAATTTACCCGTAATAGATTTTGGGTTTCCTTTCGAATCAACGGATATAATTTGAAACGCAGCAATCGTATAAATCTGGAATGAATTTGGAGAAAGATCTGTAACAACAGGTATGGCAAAAACTTTGCCGATATAGTCACTGGAATCTACCTGTTGAAACAGTTTGTCCATTGTACCAGTCGCCACCCAAACTTCGGAACTGTTTATGGATAATGGTGTAGCGTTCCCGGTTTTCATGATTCCAGATATATAATTCTTACTATTGTCTGGATTGTTTAAACTGGTCCAGTTGCCATCACCCTTACCCTTTGGATAGTTGTTTTTTATAGTAAAACTTTGTTGGTTATCGCTGTGCCAATTTGCGTCCATGATTGCTTTGCTGATAACGAAAGGAAATATTCCTATTCCACCCTTAGGTGGGGCGATCACGGCAATGGCGCTAGCCTGAACGTTGCTTTCGCCAATGCCCAGAATGGGGGCGAATAACAGGTTCAATGGCCCACTATTCTGGCCTTCGGCGATAGCAATCGTGGCGCGGACAGCGGGAACATCGCCCGTGCCGAGCGTGCCATGCAGACCAGACGAGGGGTTCTGAAGATTCCAGTAGCCCGTCTCGATGTTCGCATCCTGAATCTTTACGCCATTGGCGACGTTGCGTTTTGCAAAAGCCCGCGCAGAGTCCGCAGCCGCCGTCCAGTTGAACGCATCGCCCGACAACGCCCCTGCGTCGGTGAGTGAGCGAGCGCCGCCCATCGCAGCCGCGTCGGCGGCATTCTGAAGTTCAACCTTGACGAGGTGGATGCGGGCCAGGTCAACCGCAAGGGCGGCAAGGCCGAGCAGTACCGGCAATAACAGAGCGAACCAGATGGCTACAGCGCCACGCTGGTGGCGCAGCCGTTCGTTGATGGAGTGTAAGCGTGTCATGGTTATTCGAGCCTCATTCTGGTTTGAGCCGAGATTGGAAGAGCCGGAAAAATGAAAAACGCATCGTAAACGCCATTGGCCGAGACTGTGAGCATGTCGCCTGCAATGGTCGAATCGATCGAAGCCGTCATGGCGTCCCCGAAAGAGATGAGGTTGTTCTGGCACAGTTGCGTGGCGGCAGTGGTGGCGTTGCTTATTCTGGTGGCGTTGGCATTCGTGCCGGCAACGTACACCACACCGGTACGAGCGCCCTCGCGGGTAGCCATGGTAAGCACGGTTTTGTTGTACAGGGCGACGGAAAAAAAGATCACGCCAAAAAGAATCAGCAGGAATACAGGCAGGACGAACGCAAATTCAATCAGCACGCTGCCCTTCTGGGATCTGGCGAGCTCCGTTGCCGGGGCCTGAAGCGCGGAGCCGTCCGCGCGCGTAGTAGTGGTAATCATTTCTCCCCCCGCGAGCTTTGAAGTTTTCCGCCGATGAAAAGCTCTCCATTGGTAGCCGGAACAATCTTGTCCGTGGGAAGCTCGGGCGCGGTGGTGCTCGCCTTGACCAGGGTAGGGCGAATGACGACCAGCAGCTCGGTCTTTTCGGCATTTTTCTCGGTGCGCCGGAAAAGCGTACCGAAAAGAGGAATGTCGCCCAGCAAGGGGACGGCGCGGATAATTTCGGTGAGATTGTCTTTCAGAAGGCCGCCGATTACCAGATTTTCACCCTCATTCATCTGGACGGTGGTAGAGGCATAGCTGATTTTAAATGCGGGCAAATTCAACTGCGTGCCTGCGGTGACCGGTTCCGTGTTCGGCTCGGAAACCTCTGGCGCGACCCTGAGCGAAATACGGCCACCATCCAGCACGGTCGGCGTCAATCGCAAGCCCACGCCATAGGTGCGCTCGACATAGTCGACTTGTCCGTAAGTGCCGATGGTTGGGGTATAAATTTTGCCGCCAACCAGGAAGTACCCCTCCTTTCCACTCATGGCGACCATGGTTGGCTCGGCCAGGATTTTGATCAGACTTTTTTTGCGCTCGGCCTCTATCCCGAGATTGTTTGGAACCGCGGAGTGATGAACCTGCAACAACAGGTCGAGCGTGGCATTGCTGACAAAGCCGGTCATGAGGCTGCCTTGGGTATTGCCCGAGTTTTGGATCCAGCCGAGGCCCAGACTCTCGATGTAGGACTTTGAAACTTCGGCGATGTGAACTTCAAGGCGAACCTGCTGCGGATCGCGAACTTTGAGCAGATTGACAAGGCCGCGTGTTTTGGCGGATGCCCCGGAGCCAGAACCGCTGCCGACGGTTCCGCTTATGTTACCGGTTGGTCTGGAGCCGCCAGTGTTGATGCCTGAGATGGTGGCAGACTCAGGGGAACCGTTAGCGGCGGCGCGATTGGTCAGGGTGGCTTCCGGGTTCTCCTCTGGAACTACGCTGCCTAGATACGCTTTCACCAGACGGCAGGCGGTTTCGGCAGCAAGAGCATCAGAGACAATACCGTCCAGTACCAGCGCTGAACCCCTGGCATAGATGTGAATGTCATGCTCTTTCGGCAGGGCAGTTTTCAGCAGCTCTTTTATGGGAATGACGTTGCGGCTGACTTGAAGTGGCGTGGAGATGAAGTAGCCGTTTCGATCCCAGACAACAAGATTGGTCGCGCCTGTTTTTTTACCCAGCAAATAGAGTTCGGAAGGGTTGATCAAAATGTAGTCAGCCACCGTGGGATCACCCACGGCAACACGGGCAATGGGGCGTTCGAGCCTGAATACTCTCGATTCGCCCTCAGGCACAAGGTAGATCGGTGGTGAAACCAGCGCAACCATAGATACGGCGCGAGGATTGCGAGAGGCGCGCGAAGCCCTGGCTGAGACCTTTGCTGCGCCCGCAGGTGCTGGTGCAGCTTTGGCGACGGCAGGCGCGGCACTTGCGGGTGATGGCGCAGTTTTGGCGACGGCAGGCGTGGCACTTGTTGGTGATGGCGAGGCTTTGGTGACGGCAGGCGCGGCGCTTGCAGGCGATGGAGCAGCTTTGGTGATGGCAGGCGTGGCACTTGCTGGCGACGGCGCGGCTTTGGCGGCAACGGGCGCGGCGCCAAATATAAATGGTATTGCGGCCATCCGTACGTTACCTGATGTTGAAGGCGCGGCAGCCGCGGTCATGGGTACTGTGCCAGCAAGGATGGCTGCAAGAGTACTCGCATTGCAGGCCAGACGTAAAAGGCATGTCGTTTTCATGTTCATGGTGGCTAATGTGTTGCAACTGATTCGCGGCTGACGCCACGGATTTCTTCTGGGCGATAGCTTTGAGGAGCACGGCTGTGACGAGAAGGCGCAGCTTGCACCGTCATTGCAGGCAAAGAGAGGTTTGGACGCGCAGACTGCGGATACACTATATCGGGCAGACGGACGCCTGGGGAGTTTATTTCACCGGCATCGAGTTCGTTACGCAAAACCAGAGAGAGTTTTCCGATGTTGCGGGCCAGGTCGAGCTGTTCGGATTCATGCGGGGTAAGCTCAAGGGTTACGGCGTTGACCACTTTCGGTTTATCCTTCTCCGCAGTAGTCTCCTGGGCGACGGCCAAAACCTTCACGCGCGAAAGTACGGTTCGCGAAAAAGGCTGATCGCTGGCATCCTTGCCGCTGACTAACACATCCACATAGCTTCCGGGCAAGGCAAATCCTGCAACAGCGATCACCTCGTTCACTTTGACAGTAATGGCTCGCTTGCCCTCCGGAATAGTCGAAGACAAACCGCCCGTCGCATTTATTGGAGCCAGTTTGCCAGGTAGAACCGCCTCCCCGGGAATCATGGAGACGCGGGCAATTCGGCCCACAACATCGGTGGAACGGGTGGAGGCATCTTGCGGAACTAAAGAACCGGGCCAATCGATAATCTTGATTTGAGCAGCCGCGATAGCTTTGCCAGCTTCGATGGGTTGCTCGACGACAACGACTTTTGCGCCTGAAGCCTGTGCTTTAGTCTGGACGGCGCTCATCCAGCGGGAGGTCATGATAGCCGCCATCACTCCAAAAACGAGTGCGATGGTAGCAAAAACTGGTAGTTTCACGGCTTTGGCAATAAAAGAGTTTATGAATACCACCGTTCCGTACCAGCAATGGTGGTTACAATAGAGTTATTCCCAAGACAACTAAAAACGTATCAAACTGATCACTCTTGCTATAAAAAAGGAATAAAGCATTGCAAATAAATTCATTACTTGAATCTGGTTTTTTGCAGCCTTGGCGATCAAGAAATATTGTTATCCAGGTAATCAGTTGCCATCGCCCCCTATGTGAGTGCGATGGCACGAAAACTGGTAGTTTCACGGGGCTGCTGGCGTGTGCATGGCAGTTTCGACAGCTGTGAAAGTATCAAGAACATCTTGTCCAACTGTAGGCAGAATCGTTACCGCAGCGACAGCAATCAAAGCGGCGATCAAGGCGTACTCGATCATGGTTACGCCTTTTTGTGATTTAACGGCGAAGCTCTTGTTCAGCATCGATTCAAGCGCCAGTTTCATGGCAAGCATCATGTTTAACATCGTTTCAATCCCCCATTTGTTTAGTTAATCGTAAGCTTTCGTGAACATCGTTTATCCTTTCATGGTCGCCCCGGTTTGTGGCCGGAGCGCCACGTCAGAAGATCGGGATTCCCTGCTCATCGATGAGCAGGCTCTAACAAAGACGCCTTGCGAAAAATCGATTTTTAGCATGTTATGAGTTGGTAAGGTTATAAGTTACTTGATCTGTCAACACCGCTTTTTATTTAGCAGTTACCTGTGAATAATAGTACTTTACTATTAAAAGTTTCAAATCGTACACATAATGCAGAAAATATTTGGCAACAAGAGCGCCTGCGGCAATCAACTCATTGTTTAAAAACAAGATGGACTGACTATCACCTCTGCTTGTCTGGCAAACTTTTTCTGTTTTGAATCATTCCAAAATCCAGGGAGAAGCACTGACCTCATCTCCAAGCCGATCAATCAAAACCGGACTAAAGAAATCTTTTTTTTGATATAGGTTTTTTAAGGGGTAACCTGTTTAAAGGAAGGAAGCTCCGGGGAGTTAACGGGGGAGTGCTACGAAGAATCATTACCTTGGTATCAAAACAAATACGTCACTCAATATCGTCTTGATATGCAGTATTTACATTGTCTAAACAAAAGAGGACATAGACCAAGAGAATACCGCAATAGTGAACGTGACAAAGTGCTTCGCTTTCGACTGCGGCAAAAAGACATGTAATTCCATTTCAAAACAATCGGACAAGAAACCTGACAGGCAATAGCTGTCCTGATTGCTGTCAAATCTCCAGAAAGTAGCTGCTATGTTGTAGAATTAGAATCACCTGATGTTCCAGAGCGAAAAACCGGTTAAGCCTATTTTGCGCATACGGTTATCGAAAATTCAATCGTAAAGGTGCAGCCATGTCCCTTATCTCACTGGACAAAAAAGACGAGGCGGCAACAATCGCCCTGAAATTCGAGAATGATGTAAAAAAATTCTTCACTGGCGACGCATTTTCTTTCACCGGCTGATCATCGGAAGTCGCGGGAATACGCGCCTTGAGCGTACAATGTCTGGTGGGGCGATGGGCCGTCGTGCCGTCATCAATGTGGGCTGGAAGGCTGCCGTCAGGTGCTGGCCGCTGTGGGTGAGCCGGAGCCGGTGATGCCGCAGTTCGATCCGTCGAAAGTTGCGCCGTTTGATTTTGAAGCCTATGTCGAGCGTTTGATCGAGAAGATTCTTGCGGAAAAGAACGAGCGCTTCACCCCTTCGTCATAGCCTCTGCGCCGTCAAAACGATGCGGGATATGACCGCAAATCTTTTGCCTGTTTGCCGTTACCGCTGTAGATTCAAGAACGGAGATTCCATTTGACCTATCGGGCGTTTTTTAGGGCGCAAAATGGTTCTCACTTGAAACGCCTGAAGCAATCTCATAACTATCGGTAAACATTGGATTTCAGCCACATCAGCATACGGGGCGCGCGAGTTCACAATCTCAGGAACATCTCGCTCGACATTCCGCGCAACAAGCTTGTCGTGATCACCGGCATCTCCGGCTCGGGCAAGTCGAGCCTGGCGTTCGACACGATCTACGCCGAGGGGCAGCGGCGCTTCATGGAGACGCTTTCGCCTTACGCGCGGCAGTTCATCGGCAATATCGAGCGGCCCGATGTCGATTTCATCGAGGGGCTGTCGCCGGTCATCTCGATCGACCAGAAGAGCACGAGCCGTTCGCCGCGCTCGACGGTCGGCACCGTGACCGAAATCCACGACTTCGTGCGGCTTCTCTACGCGAAGGCTGGGCGGCGCTACGATCCCGTGACCGGGCAGATGCTGCAAAAGCAGAGCGAGGAGAGCATCCGCGAGGCGATTCTCGCCTTGCCGGAGGGGACGAAGCTCCAGATTCTCTCGCCGCTTGTGACGGGGCGCAAGGGACACTACCGCGAACTGTTCGACCGATATATCAAGCGGGGCTACCTGCG
>CAIUQW010000379.1 GCA_903901395.1 uncultured Chlorobiales bacterium
CCCGGGCAAACGTAAGCGATCAAAGTCCGAGGGCGTGCATGAGGATCGGCACCGCGCAGACGCCGATGGCGACATTCAGCGCGCCACAGATTTTGGTGATGACCGCATTCGGCTTGTACCAGGTGAACGGCAGAAGAATCGTCAGGCCGTTGATGAGCAGAAGCACTGTCGCCAGAGGCCATATCTTGCCAAGCAGGATCGCCTTGTAGCTGAAGAGCGCGGTCATGAAGAAAATTCCGAGAAAGAAATGGGCGTAGACTTTCTTGTCACCGGGATTGTAGAAATGCACTGCTACAACGATCCAGAAAAGTCCATAGGTCGCAAAAACGGTTCCCAGGTAGACTCTGATTTCTGGAGGCATTCCCACGTCGAACAGGTAAAGACATGCCGCCGTGAAAACCTGCGCGACGCCGCCGAACCAGAGCGCGACGTTCCCGAGACTTCTGCCGAGCTTGGCATGATCCGTATCCTGATTCATCCCGAATCCGAGCTGCTCCAGACCGAATACCCACACGGTCACCACAAGCCCGAATACGCCGATTGCTTCCGGATTGACTACATTCATCGATAAACTCCTTTTTCAGTTGTTAGAAAAATGAAGGAACGACACGTCGAACGAACCTCCTTTTCCTTGTGGGAAAGGGCGCATCCGTTCGACGTGGCCGAATTTACTTTTTATCGGTGTTAATTCTGATTTGTTTGTTTGCTTTCTGGATTGTATAAGGGGCCAAGTCGTTGACAGACGCCACGTTCCCGCTTCCCGGAGTTGCGCAAGCACGAAAAACGCCCGATTCCCGAAAGCCGGTGCCATCGCATTGAAATTCTTTCAGTCGATTGCATTGACACTTCTTTTTTCTACCTTTTCTCCAGCCTTGATATTTCTGCACGCATGACCGGCATCCTATGAGCGCTCCCACTGACAGCAACGATTCCTCCGACACGAACGACGACCCGTCTGCCACGCACGCTGGCGATGGAGTGAAAGCGAAACTTCTCGCCGCTTTTCCGCCATTCGCGAGCCGCAACTTCCGGCTTTATTATGTCGGCCAGATCATCTCCATGATCGGCACCTGGCTGGAGATCGTGGCGCAGGGGTGGCTGGTGTTCGACATGACCGGCTCGGCCTTCTGGGTGGGCGTCGCGGCGGCAGCATCGACCATTCCGACGCTGCTTCTGTCGCTCTTCGGCGGGATGCTCGTGGATCGCTATCCCCGCAAGAAGGTGCTGCTCTGGTCGCAGGTGCTGCTGATGCTGCTCTCCTTCATTTTCGGCACGGTCGTGCTGCTCGGCTGGGCGACGCTACCCCTCATTCTCGTGCTCGCGTTCCTGATCGGCAGCGTCAGCGCGGTGGCAACGCCAGCCATTCAGGCATTCATCAGCGAAATCGTGGATCGCAAGCAACTGCCCGTGGCGGTCGCGCTGAACTCCTCGATCTTCAATGCGTCGCGCGTCATCGGCCCGGTGCTGGCGGGTTTCATGATCACCTGGATCGGCACCGGCGGCGCGTACATCGCCAACGGCGCGAGCTTCATCGCGGTGATCGCGGCCCTGTTCGCCATCGAGCTGCCGAAAACGGCAAAGCGCGTCGTATCGACAGAACATCCGATCCAGTCGATACGCGATGGCATCGTGTATGCGTGGACGCATCCGCTCATCCGCACGATCGTGCTTTTCGTCGCCGTCGTCTCGATTTTCGGCTGGTCGTTCATGGCGATGCTGCCGGTGGTTGCCAAACGGGAATTCGGCATCGGAGCCGACGGTATGGGCTATCTCTATTCCGCGTTCGGGCTTGGCTCCCTTATCGGGACAGTAGTTGTCTCGATGACGAGCGGACGGGTGCGCGGCAGCCTGATGGTGATCGGCGGAGTGCTGACCTTCGCCCTCGGACTGCTCGCCTTCACCTTCGCCTCCTGGCTGCCGCTGGCGCTCGGCTGCCTCTTCATCTCGGGCCTCGGCATGTTGAGCGCCTTCTCGACCATGACCGGCACGGTGCAGCGGCTGGTGGATGACCGTTTCCGCGGGCGCGTCATGAGCATCTATCTCATGGTACTGCTGGGTCTTATGCCCTTCGGCAACCTCCTGATGGGATCGCTCTCAGAGCACTTCGGCACCCCGGTCGCGTTGCGGACAGGCGCAATCGTTACCATAGCCGCGACAGTTTTCCTCTTCATGTCGCGCAAGGAGATCACGAAAGCCTGGCAGGAGTACAAGGCCGCAGCGGAATCGTAGCCGGAACGCTTGCGCTGGCAAGGCGGTTATGGTGAAAAACCGTGACCGCCATGAAACGCATCGCCACTTTCGCGCTTTTGACGCTGACAGCGCTCTCCGCCTGTCACGCCGCGCCGAAAACGCAACCACCGAAACCGGATAACGCCATGAGCAACACCAGCCATCCGCAAAATCCCTACTACTCCCGCACCGATACCACCCGGCTCGACCTGCCGAACGAGGTTTGGCAAAAGGTGCTTTCACCCGAACTCTACCGTGTGGCAAGACTCGGCGAGACCGAGCGCGCATTTACCGGCAAATACTGGAATTACGAAGGGATCGGCACTTACTACTGCGCCGCCTGCGGCAACGCGCTGTTCCGTTCCGACGCCAAGTTCGCC
>CAIUQW010000380.1 GCA_903901395.1 uncultured Chlorobiales bacterium
ACTACGACCTGTCGTGTCTGAAATGTAGTTTTTCGATGCAATGATGCCAATGAACAGGTGCTTTTCAGGGTAAAATGAGCCTGCATCGCTGAAGTCATTTCTTTAGGTATTTCAAATCTCCATTTTTAGAGGCGCCCATATGGCAGGCAAAGCCTGAAAATCTCGACAGTGTAGAGACTTTCAGCTCACGGAAGCAGGAAGAGATATTGCACTCTTGTATGAGAATTTAGTAGTAATAAAGGCATTTTGAGCTGGTTGCAGCTTTTACAGTTGGAGCGTGTCATTCATTGATGTTGATGAAAAATTTGTTACACCATTGTTATGCGAGTGTTGATCATACGATTGTAACTGTTTTTAAATAAATGAGATAGTGGTTTTGTGCTAAATCTACACGGCAGAGGTCAGAAGTTCGAATCTTCTATCGCCCACCATACCTCGTAAATCCCTGTAAGACAACAATTTACAGGGCTTTTTCTTTTCCTGAAAATCCCCCGAAAAAGCCCCGTTTTCCGCGTTTTTGAGTGTTGTTACGCTTTGTTTAATCAACAGTTATCGATTTTTCCATCGGTTTTGCGATGTATTTGCAATACGAGAAATTTAAAGAAACTGTAAGTATATATGAAATAATGTTTTATATCTCTTATCGCTACCATGAATCAAGCAAAGGTGATGATGTCGTGGTTTTGGGTCATTATGCTTCAAAGAGTGAATCGTTATTTTTATTGAGGGGGTAATTTACTTTAAAGTTTAACTCTACTTACGGTATCCATACGGAAAAATTTGTTTTTCTTATTAACTATTGTTAAATACTCATTATGTTCTCATTATACATGTTACTGGATTCTGTTTTTGAACTCAGTACTTGAGAAATGGAGACCAAAGCTGTTACCCATATAAAGTCTTACTTGCATTATTTTAATGAGTTAGCCGTGATGATCCAGCAGGAAAGGGTATCCTTTCTTCTCAAATTTTAATCTGTGGCTGTGAACAAAACAGCTCAGTGATTCCTTCCGATTATAGTACTACGGTACCTTGTAGTTCCCTTTCGTCGAGTACTCTGTTATTGTCGTTGTAACGTGTGGTACAATCAGTAATTGTCATGCTTTCGCATTCGAGGATCGCTTTAGCGTCTAAACGGAATCGCCATGTCACTTCAGAAAAAAGAGGCCCCAAAAGAAAACGGTCAAGAACAGCAAGGATTGAAAGCTCCATCGATCTCTCTTCCAAAGGGTGGTGGCGCGATCAAAGGCATTGGCGAAAAATTTGCTGCAAATCCGGTGACTGGAACTGGTTCAATGACCGTGCCGATTGCAACAAGTCCGGGGCGTTCCGGCTTTGGGCCTCAGCTTTCGTTCTCCTATGACTCCGGCGCAGGCAATGGCCCGTTCGGTTTTGGATGGAGCCTGTCGCTTCCTTCGATTACCCGCAAGACGGATAAAGGTCTGCCGCAATATCTCGATGTGGAGGAGTCGGATGTTTTCATTCTTTCCGGTGCCGAGGACCTGGTGCCTGTTCTTGGACTGGATGGGAAACCTTTTCACATTCCTGATAGAACCATAGAGACGAAGACTTACCAGATCAGGAGATACCGGCCACGAATAGAAGGGTTGTTTGCGCGTATCGAGCGCTGGACAAACGCAAACGATCCGGAAGATGTTCACTGGCGCTCCATTTCGAAGGATAATATTCTTATTACATATGGCCTCGATTCCAGCTCCCGGATTGTCGATCCCGAGGATCAACATCGCATTTTCAGCTGGCTGATTTCAGAAACCCGTGACGACAAGGGCAACGGCGTTCTCTATCAGTACAAAAAAGAAGATGAGATTGGGGCCTCCTTTGGTCAGGCAAACGAGCGGAACCGCATACGAACTGCCAATCGTTATCTCAAGCGTATATACTACGGCAATCGCGCGTCGCTGCTCAATCAAGAAGGCAAGCGTCCAGCGTTTCTGTCCGCGGCGCAAGCAGCCAATGCGGGGTGGATGTTCGAGGTTGTCTTTGATTATGGAGAGCACAACCTCAATTCTCCAAAACCCAATGAACAGGGCAAGTGGTCATGCCGGAAAGATCACTTCTCTTCTTACCGTTCTGGATTCGAGGTTCGCACCTACAGGCTGTGTCAGCGCGTGTTGATGTTTCACCATATTCCCGATCTCCCAAACGGTGAGAAGGGATATGAAGGTCTGGTGCGTTCCACAGATTTCACCTATACGGAAACCCTGGAGCCAGCAAGCGTCAGCACTCCTGTTTATACCTTTCTTTCCGCGGTTACGCAATCAGGCTACAGGCGAACTGGTAACGCATATAGAAAACGTAGCCTCCCGCCTGTCGAGTTCGAATATTCCCTGCCCGTGGTTCAGCAGACGGTCGAGGAGATCGATGCGGACAGTCTCGAAAATCTGCCGGTTGGAGTCGATGGCGCTGCTTACCAGTGGAACGATCTTCACGGCGAAGGCATCCCCGGAATTCTGACCGAACAGGGCGGCGCGTGGTTTTACAAACGCAACATCAGTCCGATCAGCGCTCGTCCGGTTGAATTCACTCCGGTGGAGCTGGTCGCGATGAAGCCGAATCTCTCCATATCGGGCAGTCATGCCCAGTTCATGGACCTTGCCGGAGATGGTCATCCTGACCTTGTCGTCATGGACGGGCCTGTGACCGGATTTTATGAACATGATGACGATGAAAGCTGGCAGCCGTTTCGACCGTTCATCTCTCGCCTGAATCTCGACACCCGCGATCCGAACGTCAGGCTCGTCGATCTCGACGGGGACGGCCATGCCGATGTGCTGATCACCGAAGAGGATGCTCTCGTTTGGCACAACTCGCTTGCCGGGAATGGCTTCGGCTCGGCCCGGCGTGTTTGGCAGGCGCTGAACGAAGAGAAGGGACCGAGACTGGTTTTTAACGATGGCGAACAGTCGATCTACCTGGCCGATCTCAGCGGCGACGGGTTGACGGATCTCGTTCGCATTCGCAACGGGGAGGTCTGCTACTGGCCGAATCTCGGCTATTGCCGCTTCGGAGCCAAAGTGACAATGGACAACTCGCCCTGGTTCGACAACCCTGACCAGTTCGACCAGAAGAGGATCCGCCTTGCTGACATCGATGGCAGCGGCAGCTCTGACATTATTTATCTGCACCGTGACGGCGTTCGGCTGTATTTTAATCAGTCGGGTAATTGCTGGAGCCAGCCGTATGAGATGAGCGTATTTCCAAAAGTGGACAATCTGGCGTCAATCATTCCAACAGATTTGCTCGGCAATGGCACGGTCTGCCTTGTGTGGTCTTCTCCTTTGCCCGGAAATGCCGGCTGGCAGATGCGTTATGTCAATCTGATGGGCGATCGTAAACCGCACCTGCTCGTCACCACCCGGAACAACCTCGGCGCTGAGACGCATGTGCGCTATGCCTCGTCAACGAAGTTTTATTTACAGGACAAGTACAACGGGAAGCCGTGGATCACGAAACTTCCTTTTCCGGTGCATGTTGTCGAGTTTGTAGAAACTGTTGACTACGTCAGCCGTAACCGATTCATCAATCGCTACGCCTATCATCACGGCTACTTTGACGGCGTCGAGCGTGAGTTTCGTGGTTTTGGAATGGTAGAGGAATGGGATACCGAAGCGCTTGCTTCGCTTGCTGATGGCAATTTTCCGGCGGACAACTTTGCTTCGGAATCGTATTTGCCGCCGGTGCATACAAAAACCTGGTTCCATACGGGACTTTACATTGACCGCGATCGTGTCTCCCGCCATTTTGAAAACGAATATTTTCGCGAGACCGGGCTAAGCGTCGAAACGGCGCGTCCGTTGCTGCTCGATGATACGATTCTGCCAACCGGGTTGACGCTGGAGGAAGAGCGGGAAGCCTGCCGCGCGCTCAAGGGTTCCATGCTGCGCCAAGAGGTCTATGCGCTGGATGGCACGGACAAAGCGCAACATCCTTATACGGTTGCAGAGCAGAATTTTACCATCGAGCGATTGCAAGCAAAGGGTTGTAATCGACATGGAGTGTTTCTCACCCACGCCCGGGAAGCCATCACGTATCACTATGAACGCAACGCTTCTGACCCGCGCATTCAGCATGCGATGACGCTGGAGGTGGATGGCTATGGCAATGTTTTGAAATCAGTTGCCATTGGATATGGACGCCGCAAGCCAGATGCCGATTTGCCAACGAAGCAAGATCGCGACAAGCAGACAACATCGCTTATCACCTATACAGAAAATCGATTCGCGGGAGAGATCAATACTTATGTTATCGACACGGATAACGATTACCGCACGCCGCTTCCTGGTGAGGCGCAAACCTATGAACTGACCGGTTACTCTCCAACCGGTCTGGCGAACCGTTTCCGGATGTCTGACCTGGTGAAACCCGATCCAAACGATGCCAAACGTCTTGTCAATATTTTTGAGGCTGAAAAACACTATCAAGAGCAACCGGGCAATGGAAAACAGCGCCGCCTGATTGAACATGTCCGAACACTCTATCGCAAAAACGATCTGACCGGCCTTCTGCCGCTTGGTGAACTTGAGCCAATGGCCCTGCCAGGTGAGACTTACAAGCTCGCTTTTACGCCGGGGTTGTTGTCCCAGGTATTCCAGCGGAATGGGCAGCCATTGATGCAAAATCCTGCCGACATGCTGGGTGGCCAAGGCGCTGACAAGGGTGGTTATGTTGACCTCGACGGCAATGATCACTGGTGGATTCCGTCGGGGCAAATGTTTTATTCCTTGAATCCTGCTGACAATGCGCAAAATGAACTCGATTACGCGCAAAAACACTTTTTCATTCCACTTCGATATCGCGATCCGTTCTCGAACACGACGACCATCGCCTATGATGCTTATGATCTGTTGATGCATGAAACATCCGATGCTCTGGATAATACGGTTATCGCTGAGAATGATTACCGTGTTCTGCAAGCAAAGCTCATTACTGACCCTAACGGAAATAAAACAGAAGTTTGCTTTGATGTTCTTGGTCTGGTCGCCGGAACGGCTGTCATGGGCAAGCAGGGTCAAAGTCTCGGTGATAATTTATCCGGCTTTGACCCTGATCTTACATCATCCCAGATCAGCCATTTCTATTCCGATGATAATCCGCACACTCTGGCGGATGCTCTTCTCGGAACTGCCACGACTCGAATTGTTTATGACCTGGATCATTTCATGAATTCGCGAAAAGCATTTCCTGACCCGAAGGATTTCGCAAATTGGAAGCCAGTCTTCGCCGCTACTCTGGCGCGTGAAATGCATGTCAGCGATCTCAATGGTCAGAAAGCGAAAATTCAGCTCAGCTTTTCCTGCTCCGATGGTTTCGGTCGCGAGATTCAGAAAAAGATTCAGGCGGAACCCGGCCCTGCGCCCAAGCGAGACGCTCAAGGCAAGATCATCATTGGGGCCGATGGCTATCCGGAAATGACTCTTAATGATGCGGCTCCACGCTGGGTTGGCAGCGGATGGACGGTTTTCAACAACAAGGCCAAGCCAGTCCGGCAGTACGAACCGTTTTTCTCCGATACGCACCGCTTCGATTTCGATGTTCGCATCGGCGTCAGCCCCGTGCTGTTCTACGATCCCGTCGAGCGCGTGGTCGCCACATTGCATCCGAATCACACCTACGAGAAAGTGGTGTTCGATCCGTGGCAACAAACCACCTATGATGTCAACGACACGTGTGCGCCGCGCAATCAACAGAGCGGTGATCCACGCAGCGACACCGACATCAGCGGCTATGTTGGCGAGTATTTCAAGACGCAGTTCGGAAGCTGGCAGACATGGCACGCGCAACGCATTGGCGGCCTGCTCGGGCAGGATGAGCGTAACTCAGCGCAACGCGCTGCCGCACATGCCGATACGCCCATGACGGCATATTTCGACACGCTGGGGCGCTCTTTCCTGACCATTGCCCGCAACCGCGTCGTCTGCGCGGGGCATGACCTCGACGGCACAGAAGAGCGTTACGCCACCCGCATCGAACTCGACATCGAAGGCAACCAGCGCACCGTGAGCGACGAGCGCAAACTTCCCGTGAACTCACTGCCGACGGGCGCAATCGAGCAACGAATCGTCATGCGCTATGCTTACGATATGCTCAGTAACCGCATTCACCAGTTCAGCATGGAGGCTGGCGAGCGATGGATGCTGAATGATGTTGCGGGCAAGCCTGTCCGCGCATGGGACAATCGGGGCCACAACTTCATCACCGCATACGACGTGCTTCGCCGCCCCGTAGAGCAGTTTGTTCGCGGCACGACAGCCGAATCCGACCCTTGCACGAAAAACTCCCCGAACGCGAATGGTTTGCTGATCGACAAGGTCGAGTACGGCGAAAGCGTCGTCAATGCGGAATCGCTCAATCTGCGCACCCGCGTTTATCGCCACTTCGATTCTGCTGGCGTCGCCACCAACGCGCGTCTCGACAGCAGTCATAACCCGTTAGAGGCTTATGACTTCAAGGGCAACCTGCTGCACAGCACGCGCCAGCTGATCAGCGACTACAAAGCTATTCCCGACTGGTCGCAAAACCCGCAGCTCGACGCTGAAACTTTCGAGGGAAGCACGCGCTACGATGCGCTCAACCGCCCCATCCAGTCCGTCGCGCCTCGCAGCAGCACCGGGCCTGGCAAGTGCAACGTCATCCAGCCGGTATTCAATAAAGCCAATCTGCTGGAGCGGGTGGATGTGTGGCTGGAGCGCGCGGCAGAACCCGCGGGGCTGCTGAATCCCGCCAGCGAGGCTCCGTCGCCGGTCGGTGTCGCCAATATTGATTACGACGCCAAAGGTCAGCGGACTCTCATCGACTACAAGACCAGCGACGCGCCGGTCATCCGCACGACGTACGCCTACGACCGCGACACGTTCCGCCTGATCGATCTCTACACGCGCCGGGGCGTTGACCCCAAAACCGCGAACGGCGTTGCCTTTACCAGCGATTGCGAGAATCCTGACACACCGCCCCCGGCCACCATCGCCGCACCGGAGACGCCGCCTCAGGGCAAGTCCTGTGGTCTGCAAAATCTGCAATACACCTACGATCCTGCCGGGAACATCACGCATATAGAGGACGTCGCCCAGCAGACGATCTACTTCAGTAACCGGCGCGTCGAGCCAAGTAACGACTACACCTACGATGCCCTTTATCGCCTGATTCAGGCTGCTGGCCGCGAACATCTGGGGCAGATTGGCGGCGCTCCGATTCCGCATTCTCATAACGATTTCCTGCGTACGGGATTACAGCATCCGAACGATGGCCAGGCAATGGGAACGTATGTTGAGCGCTACGTGTACGACGCCGTTGGCAACTTTTTGCAGATGCAGCATCGCGGGAGCGATCCGACGCACCCGGGCTGGACGCGAAGATATACCTACAGCGAAGCGAGTTTGATTGAGGGCGGAAAACTGAGCAACCGCCTGAGCAGCACGCAGATTGGCAATGGCGTTCCGGCCACCCCCGAGACCTACGCTTATGACGCTCACGGAAATATGTTGCGGATGCCGCATCTCGGCAGCGGTCAGTCTGGGCCGAACATGTTCTGGAACTTCAAGGATCAGTTACGTCAAACCGATCTTGGCGGCGGCGGCACGGCGTATTATGTCTATGACACTTCCGGGCAGCGGGTGCGCAAAGTGTGGGAAAAGGCGTCAAACCTCGTCGAGGAGCGTATTTACCTCGGCGGATTCGAGATATTCCGCAAACACAACGCCCCTGTCGGCACAGGTAGCGTTACGCTGGAGCGCGAGACGCTGCACGTGATGGACGACAAGCAGCGCATCGCGCTCGTTGAGACCCGCACGATCGATGTAGCGAACATCGACCAAGCGCCGCGACAACTCATCCGCTACCAGTTCGGCAACCACCTCGGCTCAGCCAGTCTGGAGCTGGACGAGCAGGCGCAGATCATTTCCTATGAGGAATACGCCCCTTATGGCAGCACAACCTATCAGGCCGTGCGCAGCCAGACCGAGACAGCGAAGCGGTATCGGTACACCGGGATGGAGCGGGATGAAGAGAGTGGGTTGTATTATCATGAGGCGCGGTATTATGCGCCGTGGTTGGGAAGGTGGTGTAGTTGCGATCCGGCGGGAATCAAGGCAGGGTTGAACTTGTTTGAATATGCATGGAATAATCCTCAGCAATTTATTGATCCCACTGGTTACGAGCCGACGAACATGCAACGGCGGTGGGTTGCTATCTTTGGCGAAGAAAGTCAGAGATCTCCGTCAACAGCACATGCTCAGACTCTGATTCGTGCTTTTACTGATACTCAGATATGGGATCGAGACTCTACGGTGATTGGGCGTACGAGAACCATACTCGAGCTCACAGGGGAAAATTATTCCACTTGGGGAGATCCTTTAGTGCCTATTGATCAAATGAAACCTCATTTCGACAGCTATACTATTGGATCAATTGGTACCGGTCGAGGGAGCAATTCCGTAGGAGATACGGGATTTCGCTCCGAACTTAGGGATAGTCCACTCCATAGATCAAGCAGTAACCAGATCGGCCATTTTCTGACTGCCGTGGATATGGGTTTTCAGATCCAACTTCGCCAGAATGCAATTGATCGAGAGCGCCAATGGAATGCCGAGCATCCGTGGAGAGCCGCATTCATAGCAGCCGCTAGATCGAGGTCTGACCAAGTAGTGTCTACCCTCCCCCCTGAAATGATATGGGGGGGCGAAATTAACATTTTACTTCGGGGCATGATAGGCCACGAAATGGTTCCAGATGGGACATCAGGCTCCACCGGCAGCAACGTATTAAGCGCGATAAACGCTCCAACTATTGCAGATGTCCAGAATTTTTTGGCAGGACGACTGGATCAGATTCGCATCAATACGGCTCAGAGCGGAAATAGCTACCAAGATCTCTTGCTTACCAGAATCGGCTATCAATTCGGTTTGCTTGTTGCACAAGGTCGTTTCGCCAATAACGCAGAGTCTGCTCGATGGCTGACGATGATGCTGACTGATTACGACTTGACTACGGTGTCAAAATCTGATCCGTTTTACAAGGATGCTCAGCTGGTTAACTCAATGGTGCAGCAAGTCAGGGAGCTTGAGGCTAGGCGTCAAGCGTCCCAACAACAGCAACCACCTCAATAGCTGTAAGGAAAGCAAATGCACATAGGGAACGGGTACGTCAATTGAAAATAAATGGCTGATAGGGTTCATTTCTTCTAACGGCGTTTCAAATGGGCGCACATTCTAAGAAAGCATGCATGAACTTTGATCCTAATCAATGCTTCATCGGCCTGATGGGCTTCTTCTCCATCCCAGATGCCTGGCGAGCCGCTGGTTTGGTGGTAAGGCGAGGTAGACTCGGGGGAATTGCCATCTCAAGATCGATGAAGTAAAAGCTTGAAGCGCCTTTCCGTTCGCGAGCAGTATTTAAAATTATGTAGTAAAACGAATTACCTGATTACTCGAAGATGTGAATCACCGGTGCCGGATGGCATCGCGTAAAAATAACAAGGAGACCCTGAGCATGAATAACATCACCTACCCATTGAAAACAGATATGCATGGAGCTCCTGTGGCTGACTTGCAGAATGCTCTTCAACAGTATCTGGATCAGGGTTCTCATTTGGTAAGCGATGCGTTCAATGCCCTGTTTCAGGTGTGGCATCTGTTCGAGAAACCGACAAAACCAACACCAGAGCCATCGCCTGAACCGTCTGCTTCTTCTGCCTGGCTGGTTGACGGCAAAGTGGCGAGTCGCGTCAGCGCCAGCGTTGGCGGGTTAAGTGTTGTCATCGTTGACAAGAATGTTGGCGGCGACACACAACTCGCGCAGGCCGTGACGGATGACCGGGGTGCCTACAAGGCGACCTTCTCCGACAGAGTGGTCGCGCGTCTCGGCAAAGCTCAGCCTGACCTGCAAGCGCAGGTTTTTTCCGGCAAGACTTTGCTTGGGGCATCCGCTGCGCACTACAACGCCTCCCGGCAAGAGACCTTGAATGTGCTGTTAGCCGATACGGCAGTCGCCAATCTTCTTTCGGAACACGAGACTTTGAGCAACGCGCTTTCAGCCCAATACAGCGGGCGCTTGCGTGACCTGAAGGAAACCGAAGAGCAGCAGGACATTACCTATCTGGCAAACAAAACCGGCTGGGACGCTCGCGCCGTTGCCCTGGCCGCCCTTGCCGATCAGTTCAGTGCGCAGAGCGTTGATTCGAAAGGAAATCCGACTATTCCGCAGCTCTATTTTTATGCGCTTTTCCGTGCCGGTCTGCCCGCGAACGAGGATATGCTGTACCACACCGACGCCAGCACGCTTGAAAGCGTTTGGATGCAAGCGGCAGCCCAGGGCGTGATACCCAAAGCGTCGGTTCAGCAGATTCCGGTAATGGCTCAGCGATTTCAATCCATGAGCGTGCACAAGTTGCTGACCGGAAAGGCGCTTATCGGCGCGTCATCCTTCAGTGAGATGTTGAACGTTTCAAAGCTTAACGAAGCGCAGCAGAAGCGGTTTGCCGAACTCTACACAGCAAACCGCACCGATATGGAAACCTTGTGGAAAATTGTTGGCGAAGATTCAACCTTTGGCGCATCTCCTCAACAGCGCTCCGCGGTGGTCAGTCGCCTTCAGGTCGATAGCAAACTGGCTTTTCTCACGATCAATAACGCTGTTCTGATCAATGATATTCATGACAAGGTCGGCGGCGAAAAGGGCTTGTCGGACCCACTTCAGTTGGCACAGTCGGGGTACCATCGCGCTGATGCCTGGAATCGACTACTAACAAACGTTCCCATTCCGAAGGAAATTCCCGGAAGTACGCCTGAGGCTCAGAAGGCGAACTATGCGGAATATCTTGCCGCGCAGGTGCGATTGAGTTACCCGACGGCTTCTGTGGCGCAGATGGTCCAAAGCCGGGAGCTGCTGCTGACAGGCGCTGCTCCTGCTGCTGATGTTGCTGATGTTCATGATTCGGTTCACGCATTCCTGACCGCACATCAGGGTAAATTCGAGATCGGGATGGAACCCGTCGAACAGTACATCCGCAAGAACAATGTGGTGGATGTTGCCAACGAAACAGTTACGCATATCAAGCGGCTTCAGCGTGTGTACCAGATGACGCCCACCGACAAGGCGATGACCGGCTTGATGAAGCGAGGAGTGGATTCGGCCTGCCACGTTGTTGGCTATGATCGGAGCACGTTCGTCAAGAGCTTCGCGGCAGATTTGGGCGATGAGAAGACGGCAGCAGAGACCTATGATCGTTCGGTGCAGATTCACGGCGTGGTTCTCAATATTGCTCTCAGCTACTTGCATGCGCGAACAGCGCCCGCCATTGGCGCCAGCAGTCAGTCACTTTTCATCGATCCTGCTCCGGCCAATCTGTCCAGTAAAGCCGATAAGGCAGATATAGCCAATCTGGCCGATACCGCCGATACCGTTGATACAACCGATACCGCCGGTATAGCCAATACAGGGGACATCATCGCTTACCCTACATTGGAGAGCCTGTTTGGTTCGATGGATTTCTGCTCGTGCGATCACTGCCGCTCCATTCTCTCGCCTGCCGCTTATCTGGTTGACTTACTGCAGTTTATCTATTCCGATGATGAGGTTTGGAGTGTTTATGTGAAAAACTGGAAAACCGACAATGGGGCGCCGTATCCATATCTAAATCAAGCGGCATTCTCTCAAGCCGGTTCACATTCAAACACAGAAATCTCGCCTTTTCAAGTGCTGATGTCCCGTCGTCCGGATATTCAGCACCTGCCGCTCACCTGCGAGAATACGAATACGGCTCTGCCATATATCGACATTGTCAACGAGACGCTTGAATATTTCATCGTTAGCAATCTTTCGCTGACCAATTATGAGGGACATGATACGAATAACGCGACTTCAGAAGATCTTCTGGCCAGTCCGCAATTCGTGATGGATACAGCGTATGAAACGTTATGCAATGAACGTTTTCCAGCTCCGCTGCCGTTTCATCGCTCTCTGGAAAATCTCCGCCGTTATTTCAACAAATTTGAAGTGCCGCTGCCTCTTGCCATGGAGCGTTTGCGCAAGAACGACCTTCTCGATATTGACCGGACAACGAATCCGCCAGCTGACTATGGTTGGCGGGATATTCTGATGGAAGAACTTCAAATTTCCCGCGCCGAGTATGAGCTGTTGACGAACTCGCCCAACGCTGTTTCGCTGTGGCAGATGTTCGGTTTTCCTTCCAGTATGGCGGATGTCGATGTCATCGACGGTTTGTCCAATGCAAAACAATTTTCGAAGAGGATTGGCATTACCTACATAGAACTGATCGCTCTTTTGAGGAGCCGGTTTGTCAACCCCAATGCCGACTTGTTGCCGAAGATAGAAAAGCTTGGCGTTTCATTCGCAACTCTCAAGGCTCTCAAGGACGGTCAAACATCGGATGGAACTCCGTTCACCGATGCGAATTTTCTCGAGCTGCTTCCCACAGGCCTGGCCGCCCCTGATCCTGCGGAATACGGTGATGATATCACAGCATGGGTCAAGAATGAAGCCAATTATCAACGTATCATGAGCCTGATCACGCTGACGATACCTGTCAGTGAATATCACAAAGATACTAAATACAAGCTGGGAGATTGTGTAAGACCTGCATCACCCTCAACGGATGTATCGATCTACTTCGTTTGCACCAGCCTGACACCAGCGACTACCTTGCCGACGACATGGGTGAGCACCCCGGGCGATAAATGTAATATTGGGAATTACGAATGGACTTGCCGGAACATCACTGATTGCGCGAGTTTTGAAAACATGGCATTTCGCTATACCGATCCTGAAAAGCTGAATGAAAATATCGATGCTGTCGGGTTCGTCCGGATGTTGCGTTTTGTCCGCTTGTGGAAAAAGCTGGGGTGGAAGATGGAACAGACCGACGCGGCAATCTGCACGCTTCTTCGAGCAGATATGATGCTGCCACTCGGCTCGGGTGATATTGACAATGTTAGCAAGGTCGATAATGGTTTTATGATTCTGCTGCCGCGTCTCGGCATCGTGAGTCGTGTTATGCATGCCTTGCATCTGACCGTAAAACGTGATTTGCTTAGCTTTCTTGCCTGCTTCTCGCCAATCGGTACTCACGATAGCGTTCAGTGGATACAAAATGACGAAGGTGGTCTCAAGCAACAAATCATCCCGTCGTTATACCGGCAGATGTTTCTCAACCCGACGATATTACAACAGGATAATGTTTTTGCCGATAACGGCTACGGCGAGTTCCTCAATGGTAATACCGAGAAAATTGCGGATCATGTGAATGCGTTACGCTCCGCATTCAATGTCACTGGTGATGAATATGACCAGATTGTGAGCGCGCTTGGCTACACTCAAAACACACCCTTGACCATCTTCAATATCAGCGAGATCTATCGTCGAGGATGGCTTGCGCGAAAGCTCAAGATCAGCGTCCGCGAACTGTTGTTATTGATCGAATATACCGGCCTCGATCCGTTTGCCGTTCCAGACTTGACCAATCCGGCAATGTTGCGGCTTATCGAGCTGGTGCAGAAAATGAAGTCGCGCTCCTTCAAATCAGCCGTCGCGCTTTACCTGATGTGGAATCAGGATCTGAGTGGCAAGTCCGCTCCGACCACCACGAAGATCGCCGAGTTTGCCCGTACGTTGCGTAACAGCTTAACCCAAATTGAAAACGAACTCATTGTAGCCGATGATCCTACTGGCGAAATTACTCGCGCGAGAATGGCGCTTGTATATGGAAACGAAGCTGCGGAGTTCTTTTTCACTCTGCTGAACAATTCCTTGGTGACAGAGATACCTTTCAGCCGCCAACAGGCAGATTTAACCACTGAAGTTTATTTCAAGCGCACACAACCTGCAACCTTCCTGACCAGTGTGCCCTACAAACATAATAAATCCAGCCTCGAGAACGATTTTTCAAACGCTGTTCCCGGGATTACGTATGATGATTCGAAGAATATTCTCTCTTTCAGTGGAACACTTGATCCAGGCAAATTCGGTATTCTAAAATCGAAGGCGGAAGACCTCATTACAGACAATGCAACCAAAGAGCTGTTCAAAGCTGCGATTGATGCAATTTATCAGCGGAATTCACTGGCGGTTGAGGCAAATCTGGAGCAGGAGATCGTGGATGCAGCGCCTGAAATTTCCTACAAAGCTGCTGCTCATAAGCTTTGTTTTAAGGGCGCGCTTTCCAAACCAATGCACGATGCACTTGATCAGGCATCTGTTGCTATTAAAAATTCTGATGATCAGAAATTGTTTCTCAGCGCTGCGGATAATCTCTTTAATGAAAGTCAGCTTGTCGCGCATTCCAATCTCGAACAGGAGCTTGTCGATGCTTCTGATGGCCTGCTGGTTTATGATGATTACCGGAAGGTATTGTCATATACCGGTATGCTGTCGGATGCTGTTTGTTCGGCCATCAAAAGCGCCGCTATAGCTATTGCCAATGTGGCCGATAACGAAGCTTTCGTTAAGGCCATAGATGATACAGGCATTGATGAAATAACCGCTGATGGCAGAAAAATCGTTAAAAATCTTAAAGAAAAATATCATAACGTCATCGACCCCTTCTTCGGGAAGTACCCCGAGTTGCAACCGCTCAGCAAGGCATATCGCTTTTTCCTGACCCAGCGCTGTGTCGCTTCATTTGGCGGACCGGTGGAGCTGCCTTCCGAGATTGTAGCCGCTGGACAAAACAAGATTATGTACGATCCCAATGCTGAGCAACTCTCCTACGCTGGCGTTCTGTCTGACGCCGCCGCTACTGCGCTGAAAGATGCCGCTAACGCAATAGTGGATGCAAGTGTGAAATCTTCATTTGTCAATGCCGTGGATATGCTTGCTACTGCAAATCACACGGACATTAATAATCTTTTCAGTAATGATGCTGTTGCATTGAACAGCTACACAGATGCATACATCAAGGCCAGTAATTCACCCGAGAAGCAACGCACGGTTCTGCTTGGCGCATTGCTTCCTTCGTTAATCAAACAGCGTAAAGCACAGCAAGCGTTGCAGGTGATCAGTACAGTGGTCTCTACTGATCTGACGTTTACACAAACAATACTCAACTCGTCGAAGTCACCTTTTGCACTTTATGCGGTCTCTGATAAGAAACAAGCGGGCCTGTCTGATTTCCTCGCGCTTGAAACATATGGCCTTACTGCCCAGTTTTTTGCTTATGGCGCGCCAATAGAAACCCCTATTTCCGTTCCGTTCATCACTGCGAATCTTGAGTACGGAAACGCTAATTCGTTGCCCAAAAACCCGGCGCCTGGCGATGCTATTTCAGGTGTCTGGCAGGGCTATCTTGAAGCTCCTGAAAGTGGGTTTTTTAATTTGCGCATCAAGGCAGATAACGGTGCAACGGTTACCTTGCAACTCCAGAATGAGGGGAATGCACCAGTCAATCTCACCCAGGACGCGGCAGACACAACGCTCTGGGAAAACCAAAACCAGATTGAGCTGCGGGCAGGAACGCTTTATCCTCTCACCTTGAAAGTAGAGAATGTTCGCGATGTGGTCAGCATGCAGTGGGAGTGGGAGCCGAAGGGGCAGGGACGCGCCGTGATACCTGCGCGTTATCTCTATCCGGCTACGCTTTTCGATAGTTTCCAAAAGACCTATGTTCGTTTCCTGAAATCAGCATCCATTGCGAAAGGTCTTGGATTGACAGCAAATGAACTCGCTTTCTTTGCCACCCATCCAGATTATCAGGTTGATTCTGACGGATGGTTGAATGCTTTGCCGGTGAATGGGGATCCTGCACAAGCAACCGCTTTTGCGCTGCTGAAACCATTCGAAGCGCTGCTCGATTTCGCACGGATCAAGGCGGAGATTTCACCCGGTGACGAATCGCTTCTGACCTTATTGAAAGACCCTGCTACGGCAACGCAAACTCCGGATAGCCTGCTGTTCAGTATCACTCGCTGGAATCAGACGTCGTTGAGCGCTCTGCTGACCCATTTCACCGATACCATTGCCGATCTCGAACATTTCGAGCTGTTCCGCCGAGTTTATGATGCCTATGCGCTTTGCCAGACAATGGGCATTTCACCCAGTTCCTTGATACAGGCAACAACCAACGAGCCTGTCGCCGATACGGTGAGCAACCTGCAAGCCGCCCTGCGCGCCCTTTACGATGCGGAAAGCTGGCGGGATGTCGTTCGTCCGATCAACGATGAAATGCGCGGCTTGCAGCGCGACGCACTGGTAGCCTGCATCCTGCACCAGATGCGCATTCACCCTGAGAGCGCTCACATCGATACACCCGACAAACTGTTCGAGTTCTTTTTAATGGATGTCCAGATGGAGCCTTGCATGCAAACTTCGCGCATCCGCCATGCACTTTCGTCGGTACAGCTATTTATCGATCGTTGCCTTTTGAATCTCGAACCGCGCGTCTCACCGGCAGCCATCAATGCCAAACAGTGGGAGTGGATGAAGCGTTACCGCGTTTGGGAGGCCAATCGCAAGGTTTACCTTTTCCCGGAGAACTGGCTCGAACCCGAATTGCGCGACGACCAGTCGCCGTTCTTCAAGGAAACGATGAGCGAGCTGCTGCAGGGAGATATTACCGAAGACAGAGCCTCTGTAGCTTTGCTGAATTATCTCTCGAAACTCGAAGAGGTGGCCAAACTGGAGCCGTGTGGTATTTATCATGATGAAAATACAAATATCGAGCATGTTGTTGCCCGTACTGCCGGAGCGCATCGGAAATACTATTATCGCCGCAAGGAAGGGAGTTCCTGGACGCCATGGGAACAGATCAAACTTGACATCGAAGATAACCCGGTTATTCCGGTTGTCTGGAACGACCGCCTGTTTCTTTTCTGGCTGCGCATTCTGAAGCAATCTCCGACCTCGGCGAACATCCCGGATCCAGGTCGCGGAAACTCAATGACTGCTCTCACAAAGTCAGATATTAATAAGACAGCTGATCCTAAAATAACAGTACAAGCGGTGCTCTGTTGGAGCGAGTATTATAACGGCAAGTGGCAGGCCTCAAAAACATCAGATGTGAATAACCCAACCGTACTTGGCAACGATTACAGTGCTTCGGGAAGAGGTTCATTCAATCGTGAAAATATATACCTGCGCGCGATACCAGAAAACGACGCGCTACGGATTGCGATCATCAAACATTCTGGCCCCTCTGCGTCGTTTCTCCTTTACAACACCCACAGCTTGCCTGAGCCCAGTGAAAAAGCGCTAGCCAAGCAGTCTGGAATGTTACGTCATTGGTACACTCCTCAAGACAGCGACGACTTCATGTTTATTTATTCGAGCACATCAACGAACACCGACCTGAAACGCAAAATTTTGACACCCCCTATCTCTTATGATTTGGTCCAGCAAAAAGGGCGGCTGGATAACTGGGATGCTTTATTCGTTTTCGCAGATAGTCGCCATGTATTTTATGTTACCACCAAAATGCAGCCGGTATGGATTCATTCTTCCAAGTTGAATTATGGCATTTTCACCGATCCTGACAAAATTTGTCAGATTCCTCCATTAGCGCTGGAGGTCGAACCTCCTGTTTCCAAAAAACTTTGGGGTGACGGCGGGCCAGTTGATTCAGGATTTGTACTCATCGATCAGCCGCAAATGGAGAGTTATGTCACCCAGGACGCCTTTATTTGCAATGGGATAGGAATGACTGGTACAGTGGGATACGGGAATAGCCAGATTGGCCCATCTGGCGTTACAATTCACTATTAATAACAAGAAGTGAAATAAGGAGCATAGTCTCATGAAAAACACCAATTATACAATAGGCTACCATTACCAGAAAGAAACCGATTACTGTCACCGTATGCCAACGGGTTACTGGGACACTAAGTTTTCCTATTCTTTCGAGAACTTTTTTCACCCTTTTGTAGGCGAACTGATTGCAAAGCTGAATCGAGACTCTTTAAGCGGAGTTTTGGATGCCACATGGCAGGATAATCTCAGCTGGTCAAGTCTTTTTCAGAATCAGGAAACGCCGCCAAAAGAAAATTTTGATGCTGCCTGGAAGGAAAGTAAAAATGTTAGTCCAGCACCACAGTATCAAAATTACTTCAGGAAATTCTATAGCCCCTCTGAAAATGATCTTGTTCAGGTAGATTATGGTCCCAAAGAAATAGATGTTTCAACAGGTGGAACATACGCTAACTACAACTGGGAGCTGTTTTATCATATTCCGCTTACCATCGCTACGCATTTGAGCAAGAATCAGCGGTTTGCAGAGGCGCAACGCTGGTTTCACTATATTTTCAATCCGACTTCGAACGATCATACGGTTGACCCACCCGAACGTTTCTGGAATTTTCTTGCCTTCCGTAAACCTGAAGACAGCAAGAGAATTGAAGATATTGTGCGGTTTCTGAGCGACCCGAATAATAACCAGGTTAAGTCTAACGAGATCGTTGATGGCTATACGGCTATTCTCAACAAGCCGTTCAAGCCGCATGCTGTTGCGCGAATTCGTCATCTTGCGTATCAATATAACGTGGTGATGAAATATCTGGATAACCTTATTGCCTGGGGTGACAATTTGTTTCAGCAGGACACGATAGAGTCGATCAATGAAGCGACGCAGATATATGTGCTGGCGGCTAACATACTGGGGGATCGTCCACAGCAGATTCCGCCAATGGGAAAAGTAAAGCCAAAGACCTTTGCGCAACTCAAGAAAGCTGGGCTTGGAAAAATAGGAGATGCGCTCGCAGAGCTGGAGGGTTTGTTTCCGTTTAATCTGACAAATTCTGGCTTGGTGGCGGATAGCAACGGCGAAAGCGATTCCGGCTCATTGTTCGGCATCGGTCGAACGCTCTATTTCTGCATTCCAAAAAACGATAAAATGCTCGGTTACTGGGACGCAGTTGCCGATCGGCTCTTCAAGATTCGCCATTGCATGAATATTGCAGGCGTGTTTCGCCCGCTTGCCCTGTTCGAGGCAGCCATCGATCCCGGCATGTTGGTCAAGGCGGCAGCGGCTGGAATCGACATCGGAAGTATCGTCAACGGTCTGAATCAGCCTGTCGGCCCTGTACGCAGCCTGTTCCTGATTCAAAAGACGCTGGAATTATGTGGCGAGGTGCGTGGACTTGGCAGTGCGTTGCTTTCAGCTCTGGAGAAAGGTGATGCGGAACATCTTGCACTGGTGCGTCAGCGTCACGAAATTCAAATCCAGCAGATGACGCAGGAGGTTCGATTTTTGCAGTGGAAGCAATCGCAGGAGAATACCACTTCGTTGCTCACCAGTCGCAAGACAGCTTTGGAGAGGCTCAAGTATTACAAACGGTTACTCAATATTCCCAACGATCCAAATGCGGCGGACGACCTGGTCATCGATCATTCGGAAAAAGCGGAAACTTCTCCAAAACTGAATGAAGAGAACTTTGACGAAACATATAGCGCACTGGTTGGTCAGTATGACAAAAAACTGATGCATTACGATTTGCCAAAATACAAACCGGTTGGCGGTGATTCGCCCGCGCAGCAGGGGGGTGCGTCTGGGCAGGGAAAGCTATATCTCAATACAAACGAAGATGCAGAACTCAATCATCACTTGCCAAAAGCCAAAGACGAGCGTTTGGCGTCCAATGTAGCCGATACGATTGCTTCTGGAGTTACAATGATACCGGATCTAAACGTTGATTTGCATTTTTGGGGTATGGGTATACATTCCAACGTTTTCTCAGGTGTAAACCTTGCTAATGTTAGCAGAATCGCTGCTGAAATTCTCCGGACAGTAGCTGGAAATGAGGAGGCGCAAGCAAGTATGGCCAGTCGGACTGCCGGGTATGAGCGCCGTGCCGATGACTGGTTGTTGCAATACAATCTCGCTGCGCACGATTTGATGCAAAATGGTCGGCAGATACTGACCTCGCTTATCGCCGAGCAGATTGCCCATCACGAATACAGGAATATCAAACAGCAGATTGCCAATGCACAGGAGGTCGATCAGTTTCTTCACGACAAATTCACCAATGAAGACCTCTATCTTTGGATGCAGGGCGAAATATCCCGGCTCTACTATGAGTACTATCGTTTCGCTTTCGATACTGCACGGAAGGCAGAGAATACGATGAAAAAGGAGTTGATGCGTCCTGAAGTTGATGCTCAGGATTTTGTAAAGTTCAACTATTGGGATGGCGGGCGCAAAGGGTTGCTTTCTGGTGAAGCGCTCTATCTGGATGTCAAGCGGATGGAGATGGCATACCACGAAAACAACAAGCGAGAACTGGAGTTGACCAAGCATATCTCTTTACGCCAGCTCGACCCCATCGCGCTGCTTACGCTCAAGTCAACCGGATCGTGCCAGGTAACCATTCCCGAATGGCTTTATGATATGGATTGTCCCGGCCATTATATGCGCCGTATCAAGAATATTGCGCTTTCGGTTCCATCCGTTTCCGGACCATATACCAATGTAAGTTGCACGCTTGCCTTGCTCAGGAGCAGCGTGAGAAAATCATCGATTGCAAGCGAAGATTATGCCCGTCAGGGTACGGAGGATGAACGTTTTATCGATTATATCGGCGCGGTGCAATCTATTGTTACCAGCTCAGGGCAGAACGACAGTGGTTTGTTCGAAACCAATCTGCGTGACGAACGTTTCCTGCCATTCGAAGGGGCTGGTGCTATAAGTACATGGAAGCTCGATTTGCCGAAAGACTATCCCGCTTTTGACTACGACACTATCTCGGATATCATATTGCATGTTCGTTACACCGCCCGTCAGGGCGTGGAGCCTGGAAAAGTAAAGACGACTTTGGATGATCTTTTCGGACAAGTCACCCAATCAAAACTTGCATTACTTTTCAGCCTGCCGCATGATTTCCCGACAGAATGGTCAGCCTTCGTCAATGCGAAGAACAATTCGTCATTTGCAGCAATGATTCAAAAGAACTATTTCCCATATTTCACACAGGGTAAGAATATTACAATCGAAAAGATCGAGCTTTTTGATGCGAAGCATGCCGCCAGGCATCATGTTATCAATGTTGACAGTAGTAACTATAGCGATGATCTGAATGACAACAGTAAACAACTGTTCACGGTGACTGTCGATGAGGATCAAGCCGGGCCGACACAGGTGCTTAAACGAACGAAGGATGCAGAAGTTTGTCTTGTCATTTTTTATACGCTGGAAAGTTAGACTGTTTTTTCAGGTGATGATTTTCTGTAAAGGAGCGCAAAAACGTCTCTCGAAAAGGTCGCGAGCAAGGGTGTAAATTCGAAAAACCTCGATAACCTGGGCAAAAACCCGGATGCCGAGAGTTACCTGAGACTCGAAAAGGTGTCCCGGCAGGGAGCCGTCTCGTGGTATGGGGAGCGTTGACTTCTTGCCGCTCAAAAGAGTGTTTTCATCAAGGCCGAGAATTCGCGTAGCAAGCGCCGGATCGGGCAGATGATGTTTGGGCGGTTGCGCGAGACGACTCAGGCGATTTCGGGAGGGGGCAACCATGCAGGAACCGGATCGACGATCCACAGCCGTTCAAGAATATCGCGGCAGGGTTGTGTTGTTGACTTTGAGGGTTTGTCCCGCTGTTCACTTGAAGCGGCATCACGGATAGTCTCGTACGATGCTGTGGTAGCCGTGGCCGATGCATAGGCTTCCGGCCATCGGCGCAAAATCTCCGGTCGCCGAAACAGGTAACCCAGCTCCGGGAAGTCGGTATCGATAATTGCGTTGTAGGTATCCATCCAGTTGCATACGAAGCGCACGCCCGGATAATCGCTGTATGCCAGGAAATCCAGAGTGAATGATTTCATGGATATAATCCGCCAAGTTCACTGCGGTTGTACCGGAAACATCAGCTCGATCCCCTTTGAGGAGGCGGTTCAGGCTGACACTTGGGGTGCCTACACCCCGTTCAGCAAGCGACATGGGTCTCATCCTCAACAACCGTTTCGCCACAAGATAAAGACCGTTTCGATAGTTCAAACATGGTGATGTTGCAGAAGCTATGCCTTTAGGCGATGGTTATTAGGAGGAGTCTCTTCGGTGGTTACTCATGGATGAAGTCCAAGAATGACTCAATCCCTGATTGAGTGAGCTAAGGTGGAAGAGTTGGAAGGACGACGGTCTTTTGTTGGGATTACAGGTGTAAGTCAATTCCAGAGAGCACGTTGTTGTGCTGGGCTGTCAGGAGATGCCTTTTTCGATGACATCATTGATGCGACCTCGACTCTTATTTTTTCACGAAACTCTTTCGGTGTGTAGCTTGGTTCTATAGCTTAAAGCTGAAGAGAAGATGGTCAACCTCCATTTAACCAAGTGCAAATATTTAAAAATAAATGATTTGCCAAGTTCGCCAAGGCCGAGGGAATCAGTGATGAGAAGCTGTGTGAGGCAGTGAAAGACGCTGAGCGCTGATTGATGCGGATTACGGCGGAGGTGTTATAAGCAAAGGATTGCAAGGGAAAATGCGGGCAAGTCTTGAGGATACAGGACAATTGTTTTGTTCCGGCATGGTCTCAGGGCCTTTTTTGTTTATGGATTTTCGAAAAAAGGCCGGGAGAACCTCGAAGAATATGAGGTTCGGGAGTACAAGAAGTCTGCGAAAATCATCCTGCATTATTCTGACAAAGAACTCAATAAATACATCAAAAACGGGGTATTTCAAACAGTATCATGCCATGAAAAAGACCAAGACATATAAAAGCGATGCGCTCGCGGCTCTTCATGAGACCATGTCAGACTTGTACGCCTCTGGCGGCATCTATAAAACGACCATGCTTGAGTTCGACGAATCCTGCCTGACTTCGGTTCAGGAGTTAAGCGCAGAAGAAATAAAGGCCATAAGGGAACACGAGGCAGTGAGTCAGACGGTTTTTGCCCACTATCTGAATGTCAGCAAAGAGTCAGTCAGCCAGTGGGAACGCGGGCAAAAGAAACCTGCCGGAACAACGCTAAAACTTCTTGCCCTCGTGAAAAAAAAGGGGTTAGCCTCCATTGCCTGAGCTGAGCAGACATCGTTTATAACGGTTGACCTGCCCCCGTTTACAAGACCACTTGTTCTTGGAAAATCTCGGCTTCTTGAATCCGAAATTCATCCGGGGTCAGGCCTCCTAAGGCGCTGTGCGGTCTGACTGTTTGGTACTCCTTACGCCATTGCCCAATGACTTCTCTGGCGTGATTCAGGCTCAT
>CAIUQW010000381.1 GCA_903901395.1 uncultured Chlorobiales bacterium
GGAGGGCCAGAAGGCCCTCCGAATCATCGTGTCGAATTTATTTCGCTATGAAGTGATCTCTTCTGTTCTTTGCCCATGCATCTTCGTTATGGCCGGGATCGAACGGTTTTTCCTCACCGAAACTGACCGCGCTCATACGGGCCGGATCAACGCCGAGGCTCTTCATGCCGCTCTTTGCAGACTCGGCTCTGCGCTCGCCGAGGGCCATGTTGTATTCAGCCGTGCCTCTTTCGTCGCAATGACCTTCGATGGTAACGCTCTTTGTCTTGTTGACCGCCATCCATTCGGCATTTTTCTTGAGCTGTGCCTCGCTTTCCGGAGTGATATTTGCGCGATCGAATTCAAAGAAAATATCACCCAGGCTCACTGCCGATGCCGATGCCGATGCAACAGCCGCTGAAGCGGAAGATGCTGAAGTTGAAGATGCTGTTGCCTGCTGTGATGATTGCCTTGCCGGCTGCGGCGAAACCCTCGCAATCGGCTTAGAGGCGCAGCATGCACCAAGCAAAAGCAATGCCGGAACAAACAGCGCTCGCCTGGTGACCTTATTAACGTTTGACATATATCCCCCCATAAAGTTTTAGGTTGACAAAAAATGAGTTATTTGCTGACTGACCATGATGGCTGCTGCTGCTCCCCTTCCATTCGAAGTAACGGTCTCTGATTCGTACCATCCGCATTCATGACATACAACTTTCTTCTGCCATCCCTGTTCGATGAAAAAACGATCATGCTGCCATCCGGCGACCATGAGGGGTACTCGTTGTTCTTCGCCCCACTGGTCAGTTGAAGCATACCAGAACCATCTATACTCATCGTGAATATATTGATTTCGCCACTCTTTTGCATCGACGAATACAAGATTTTATCCCCGGCTGGAGACCATGAGGGCTGGGTATTGTAGCTGCCGCTGTAAGTGAGACGTCGAGCCTGTCCACCGCTCAAATCCTGAATGAAAATCTGCGGCCCTCCCTGCCTGGTCGAGACGAATGCCATTTTCGATCCATCGGGTGAGAAGGTTGGCGAAACATTGATTTCTCCGCCACTGGTCAACCGGCGCTCGACCGAACCGTCGGCCCTGATGAGATAGATGTTCTGAGTGCCCTCGAATGAAAGCGTGGTCGCGCAGGTGTTCGTGCCTGGACGCCACGCCGGACTGATGCTCACCCCCTGTTTGCCGACCGAAGCACTCAGGCCGGTGGCAAGATTCCTGATATGGAGATCGGGCTTTCCACTCGTGTAATCCGTCCACGCAAGGTACTTGCCGTCAGAAGAAATGGAGGGAGTGAGCGAGATCGATCTCGAACTGGTGAGCTGGACGACATTATTTCCATCGAAGTCGCACATATATACTTCTTTATATCCGGTTCGATTGGAGACAAAAACGATTTTAGAGCCGAAAACAGAACGCTTGCCGGTGAGGAGTTCGACAAGATCGGCGCAGAAACGCAATCCCATATCCCGAAGCTGCGCCTCCTCGCCGCTATAGGTGCGGTCGAGCAGGGGCTTGCCGGAAACGTCGCTGACATGCATTTGAAGCACGGGCTTGCCCGTTTTGTTCGTCACCGAGCCGCCAGCATAAATATCGCCGCCAACGGAGGCAATCGTGGCCAGGTTGAGCGTCCCGTCCTGCGCATTCCTGATGTTGAGCGGAGCCGACATCAGGTTGAACAGACCGGTGAAATCGAGTCCGTTCCTGATGGTGGCATTGAGACTGCTGGCCCATTCACTCTGTTTGCCCCCCGAGGCGGCCAGATTGTCGAGAACGATGGATATCCTGCTGGCCCCCTCTTTGCGGATAGCAATATATTCACCGGCATTTTCAGCTTTGAGCGTCAGCGGCATGACGAGCGCGACGAACAACATGAAGCAGAGCATGGTGAAAGAAATTCTGGTGCTTCTCATATCAGGTAACAATGTATTTATGCGTTATCGGGAAAGAGCGAAAAATGGTCACATCAACAAATTCCCGGGCATCGTCATGAATGTTCATACAAACGGATGCGCGATGCTCTGCGGCAATCA
>CAIUQW010000382.1 GCA_903901395.1 uncultured Chlorobiales bacterium
CGACGGCGAGGCCATCGATGCAGTCATGAGCGGACGATGCGCCGATGGCGGCGTTTTCGTGACCGGCGCATCGTGGCAGGGAACGAAGCGCTTTTCGACCGGCGCGGTGCTTTCGATGCAGCGGAGCGCCGAGTCCATGGCTCTGAAGGTTCGCGCCGACGGCGAGGCGCTCTTCGTGGTGAGCGAGGTCTATTATCCTGAACGCTGGAAACTCACGGTCGATGGTCGCCCACAGCCGACGCTCAAGGTCGATGGCGTCATTAGCGGCGTCGTGATTCCGCCGGGCGAGCACGAAGTGCGGTTCGTCTACGACCGCAGTCGCTTCGAGACGGGCCAAGCAGTGTCGCTCGTCGCCACGCTGCTCTCGCTTGGCCTCGTCGCCGCCGGAGCGGTTACGGCGCGAGCTTCATCGAAAGAGGCGAACGCCACCAAAACACCGGGCAAGCCGTGAGAAAAGTTCTGATCCTTACCCGCAACTTCCCGCCCTACGTCACCGGCGGCGCATCGAGGGCGTGGCAGTTCGCGACCAACTTCGCCGCCATCGGCTGGGAGCCGGTGGTCGTCGCGCCGCCCGCCATAGCCGGCATGTCGGCGGGGGTGAACTCCGGCGCGAATCCCGTCAACGAGTTGCGGCGCACCGGCCCCGACTTCGATGCGAGTGGACTCGATGCCGCCTCCCGGCTCGCGTTGCTGCATGGGCAGGAGATTCCCGGCATGAATCGTCCTTTCAAAGGTCGCAAAACCCGCCAGTTCAAGAGCTTGAACGATGGCAAACTCTGGCAGAAAAGCGCCGCGGCCACGGTCGAACAGTTGCTCGAAGCAGACCCGGAGATCGATCTTCTCTATGCCCAGGGACCGCCGCTGGAGCCACTTCAGCTCGCGCTCGACGTTGCCCGCAAGCACTCGCTGAACCTCTTGCTCGACATCACCGCGCCGCTCGATCCCGCCATGCCGTCGTCTGACGCTTCCCGATCCGCCGCCGCGAAAGCTGAAAAGCAGATACTGCTTTCGGGCGTGCCGCTCCTGACGCCAAATCGCTTCCTCAAGGAGTATTTCCTGAAAAAATACCCCGGAAAGCTCGGCAACGGCCTGATAACCATCGTGCCGCCAACGTTCGACCCGTCGCATCCCGCCTTTAAACGCCAAGAGTCGAAAACGCCCGGCACGGTGCTGCGCATCGCGCTCTATGTCGAAGCGTTGCCCAAGGGCGACATGAAGGCGCTGCTCTCCGGCATCGATGCATGGGTTCGCGCGGACGGCATCGCGGCGGGCGGACTCGAAATTTCGCTCTTCGGCGGCGGCGCGGCGGAAATTCTGCGTCGCACCGCAAAGAAGCCGATCCAGAAGCTCTTCGTGATCGACGAGACCGGCGGCATCGACAGCGAGCTGGAGGCGTGCCGAAGCGCGGCCATTTTCTGCGCCGTGCTCGGCAACACGCCCGCCAATGCGAGCGTCGTGCCGGATCGCCTCGCCGACGCGTTCGGCATGGGGCGTCCGCTCAGCATCGTCGCTCCCGAAGGCGAAGCGTCGCGGCTCGTGACCGACTCCGGCGGCATGTGGGCGCTTCCCGGCGATGCTGGCGCGACGATGGAGCTGTTTCGCGCGATGACCTCCGCCTGCTCGTTCGGAAACCTGCAAGCCGCGCCCGATTGGCTCCGTCAAAGGCACGAAATCAGCGCCGTCATGCGCGAGCTGACGCGAGCCATCGCCAGCCAGCCGTTGAGATAAATTATTCGAAAAGAAGTCTGCCGGGAGATCGATGATGAATAATTCCGAATCACAGTTTCATATGAAATCGGAACGCAAAGCGCATTGGGAGCGGGTCTACGAGGCTCGGGCAGTGGAGGCGCTGAGCTGGTTTCAGCCTCACGCGGAGCGTTCAATGGAGCTGATCGCGGCGACCGGGGTGGAGCTTTCGGCTCCGATCATCGATGTCGGGGGCGGGGCCTCGATTCTTGTCGATGATCTGCATGAGGCGGGTTACGGCAATCTGAGCGTGCTCGATATTTCAGCGGCGGCACTCGATGCGGCGCGAAAGCGTCTCGGGGCGGAGGTTGCCGCTACTGTCACCTGGATCGAAGCGGACATCACGCAGGCCGATTTGCCCGAAGAGGCTTACGACATCTGGCATGACCGGGCGGTGTTCCACTTCCTCACCGCTTCGGAAGATCGTGCGCGTTATGTCGCAACGATGAGCAAGGCGGTCAGGCCGGGAGGCTGGGTCGTCATGGCCACCTTTGCCGATGATGGCCCGGAGAAGTGCAGCGGCCTCGCGGTCGTTCGTTACCGCCCCGAAGCGCTTGCCGCCGAACTTGGCGAAGCCTTCACGCTGGAGAGACACTTCAGGGACGAGCACGCAACTCCGTCGGGAGCTGTCCAGCGCTTCGTCTGGTGCCTCTTCCGAAAACGCTCAACGACTCCGGCGGCATGAGCGCGCCCGACTGGTTCCGTCAAAGGCACGCCATCAGCGCCGTCATGCGCGAGCTGACGCGAGCCATCGCCAGCCAGCCGTTACGCTAAATCCATGCAAAGATGGGGCGCTTGAACAGCACAATCGAATTGCAGGAGTATGACCGCTTTGACGAGATTGAAAAGCTGCTGCTCCTCTTCGAGCTGGATCGCGAGCTTGCCGAGCAGTTGAGCCGGAGCGATTCGCTGCCCCACCGCCACGCCTATCACGAAATCATCTGGATACGCGAGGGCGTGGCGGAGCATCTGCTCGACGGCGACCGGCTCCGGCTGCCCTCCGGGACTTTGCTGATCGTGCCGAAAGGGCGCATTCACCGCTTCCATCCCTCCGCCGAGTGCCGGGGCACGGTCATGCGCTTCACCGAGGAGTTCCTGCTTGCGCCGTCGCCAGAGCTGTTTTCGCAGATTGTCGGCCACCGGGCGCTGCATCCCAGCGAAGGACAAGCCGCGCTCATGACCTCCTATTTCGCGCTTCTCCGGCAGGAGTACGAGCGCGAAGACCCTTATCAGCTCCAGGCGTTGCGCTATCTTCTGGCGGCCTTCATCGCGCGGCTGAAGGAGCTGTTCCTTTCCGAAGCCCGCCTCACGCCGCCCGATTTCAGTGACACCCTCGAACTGTGGAGCAAGCTCAACCAGCTCGTCGAGCGCCATTTCACCCGCGAGCATCGCGCCTCGTTTTACGCCGATGCGCTGATGGTCTCGCCGCGCAAGCTCGGTCGGATCGCCCGGCTCTATACCGGCAAGCATCTTTCGGAGATCATCGACGAGCGTCTCGTGACCGAAGCGAAGCGCCTCTTGCTCTACTCGGGGCTGTCGGTCAAGGAGATCGCCGTCCGGCTCGGTTTCGAGGAGCACTCCTATTTTTCACGGGTGTTCAAAAAGCTCACGGGCAAAACGCCGTTGGAATACAGGGCAGCGGGGCCGGATGCATGAAAGTCCTGCTCTTTGTCCTGAAACTGTCATAATCCATGGCACCTTTTGCGGTATCATACAATTGTTAACAAGGATTGAATTAATCCCACTGATGATTTTAAAACAAAAATCGCATTGCCATGAAACACTTTTCAAGGATTCTCGCCGTCGGCCTGATGCTGATTGCGCCGCGCCTCGCTTCAGCCGCAACCTGGAATATCGATCCTGACCATTCAAGCGTTGGATTCAGCATCCGGCACCTGATGGTCTCGAACGTCAAGGGTAACTTCGACAGGTTCAGCGGCACGGTCGATCTCGACGACAAAAACATCACCGCATCGAAGGTGTCGGCGACCATCGACGCCTCATCGATCGACACCCGCGTCCAGAAGCGAGACGACCATCTGCGCAGCCCCGACTTTTTCGACGTGGCCAAATATCCCGAGATCACCTTCGCCTCAAAACGCTGGAGCCGCGCGGCGAACGGCAAGCTGAAGGTCTCCGGCGACCTGACGATGCACGGCGTCACCCGCACGGTGGTGCTCAACGTTGCGCCCTTCTCGAAGGAGACTCGCGATCCGTGGGGCAACACCCGACGCGGGACGACGGCAACGGCGACCATCAACCGCAAGGATTTCGGCATCGACTGGAACAAGGGCCTCGACACCGGCGGTTTGATGATCGGCGATCAGGTGGAGATCACGCTTGAAATCGAAATGACTCTCTCCAAAGCCGGATGACCTGTCATTGACCGTCGCGATGGTCATGGCTTCAATGACAAAAGCCGGAGTTCCTGCAATCGACA
>CAIUQW010000383.1 GCA_903901395.1 uncultured Chlorobiales bacterium
ACATCACCTACGTCTGGACCAAGCGCGGCTGGCAATATCTGACGATCATTCTGGAGCTGTTCAGCCGGGAGATCATCGGTTACTCGCTCAGCAACCGACTGAGCGCCAAAAGCACGGTGGTCGCGGCTCTGGATATGGCCGCCAAGCATCGCCGACCGCCGGAAGGCATTATTTTGCATTCAGATAGAGGGGTTCAGTATGCCAGCAAAGCGTTCCGGAAGCGGCTGAAAAAATACAAGATGACGCAGAGCATGAGCGGGAAAGGCAATTGTTACGACAATGCCGTGACCGAAACCGTGTTCAAAACGCTGAAAACCGAATGGATTTACGGCACCAGTTACGCCAATCAGGACGAGCTTCGGATTAGTCTGTTTGAATACATCGAGCTGTTTTACAACCGCAAGCGCCTGCATTCAGCGCTCGGCTATCTGCCCCCTGCTGAGTTCATGCGACAGTATTATCAACAACAACCTTTGGCTTCTTGACCTGTCCACTTTTTTGTTGCAGGTTCACAGCACCTTTTCGGGATCGCGCTCGAACGCCTTCTGGCAGGCGTACTCCTCGTAATCGTACTGGCTCCAGAAACCCCCTTTGCCCCGGTAGGTCGAAACGCCGCTCTCCGCCGACATTCCGGCTCCGGTGAAGAAGACGATGCGCTTCTCTGCGGAAAGATCGATACTTTTCATGAGGTTTTGCGGATTTGAGGATATTTGGTGAACGGAAAGCTGCAAAGAAGCGTATGGGTCATTATATTGAAGAAAATGTTTGTATAGAAGATTCTGTTACCGAATCCACGGAGTTGCCATGTTGAAAGAAGCTGCTGCTGTTACGGGAGGCGCCCTCCTTCTGCCTCCACTCGGAGTATCGATGGTTGCCTGTGGCATACCGGGCCTTCTGATCGCGGGCGCCGGTTTCCTTGTTTTCGACGCCGTGATGAATGAGAAGCGATCATCCGCGCCAGCACCACCTTACAGCGATCCCGCCAACGAGAGAGAGGAGGACTGGGAAACCGTTCCGCCATCGGAGCCGGACTCGCTCAGGTAAACATCGTTCTGTTGCAGGCTCGCCGCCGATAACTCCGGGCGGCTCTGCCCGATAACGCCAGAAGCGCTTGTCCGTATCGACAACCAACTGATGGCGCGCCACCATTTCTCCCTCCAGGAGCTTGCGCTTCGATGCAAGGCCAGTGCTTTTTTGACCGGCCTCGCTCTCAATAGTAATAGTGTAATACAGTATCGAGTTCAAGACTCGCCTCCAGAGTCAATCACCCGGCTGGGAGATGTTGCGGAAGAATGAGGCACATGCACACATACAGCTCCCGATGGTAGATTTCCTCATTTGAGCAGTACTCGCTTCATTCCGTTTTTCTGGATAAGGGATGTATCCGCAATTGTTTGCATGGCATAGAGTATGAATGCAGGAATTCATGATCATCTCTCCATCTTTTTGACTTGTATTCATAAAGCATCATCAACTCAAAACCAGAGGATTGATCATGAGATTTTTACGCGATGTCTTGGGATGCGGCGGGCTTTGTTGCCTGCTTGGTGGCGGAGGCGTTGCCTCGGCGGCGGAAGCGGGCGCG
>CAIUQW010000384.1 GCA_903901395.1 uncultured Chlorobiales bacterium
CCTGTAGTGTTGCTGCCCGCAAACGGATCGAGTACGAGGTCTCCCTGATTTGTTAAAAATTCGATGAAGAATCTCGGTAATTCAGCAGGAAAACGAGCCGGATGTATTTTGTTGCCTGCAATTTTGCTGTTTTTTACATAAGCGCTGTTTGATTCATTATTTCCGCACTGAATCATATTCGATGGAATCGATCCACCACGGTCAGAGGCAAAGGAGTCTTTGATCACATGACCACTTGGGCGAACTGTCTGTTTGACTCCGCGTTTGATCAGTCGCTCCATATCTTTGCTGTATGGAAGCAGTACTTTTCGATTATCTGCATTGGCCATAGGGTCTTTGACCAGCCAGAATATGTACTCTACACTGTCTTTGACTCGGATGCGACGAACATTGACCCATTCTGCCGGAGCAGGCATTTTGGCGGGATTGTACCAGAAAAATTCCTGTGCGAGTTCGAATCCGGCGCTATCCACCAGAGCGAGAAGTAACCGATAGTGATACAGGCTGCGAACCGGCGATCCGGGTTGCCATGCGCCACCGAGGTTGAGAACGAAGGAGCCAGACTGTTTTATGATGCGTCTGATTTCATGGGCGAAGGGAAGAAACCACTCGATATAATCGCGCTGATCGGCATTGCCGTACTCTTTCTTGAAGTGGAGCGCATATGGCGGGCTCGTAACGACCAGATCGACAGAGTTATCAGGTAACTGTCGCATGAAATCAAGGCTGTCGGCGCAGAAAAACGTGCCGTATCTGGTGCTGTATATCGGTTCATGCTGATCAGGCATCGATAACATCCTGAAAGCGTGAGAACCATCTTGGCGTTGTATCATCTTTATCTGGAATAAGGTGCATTATCTGAATTTTTTCCGGATGATTTCGATGTGACGGGAGGTCACGGACCAATGCGTATCGGAATTGGCTCCAGTCTCCGGTGTGACGTCCGACGCAAACTGCAATTACATCGAAATGGTTCCGGTCATAATACCGGCTGCTCGGATCAGCTTTGGCGGCGCGGGTCTTTTGTATTTCTACCTGTGGTTTTATGCCGTTGCGTATGGTTTTAACCTCAACTCGAATGGAAACCCCAGCCAACGTAACCACAGTAAAGTCATGCATTCCGTCAACATCATGACTTTCGTAGCTATGTAGCCAACCTTCCCTGCTTGCAATGCGAAGCTTTCGCTCGAAATGGACTTCTGCAACAGCGCCCTCCAGAGCTACCTTGAGGCGGAATCGCTTGTCGATTGCATCGAGCAACTCCTGAGCGGTTAAGCCGTATTTGATTTCTAAAGCGTGTGGCATAGCGTTCCAGTATACTAAATAAATCGATGAGTCAGCATCACCCACCGCACGGCTGCAACCTGCCGTCTTGCATGTGGAGGCAGCGGTCGGCGGTGGCGGCGAACTCTTCGTTGTGGGTGACGATGACGAACGAGGTCTGGCGCTCCTTGCTGAGCGTGGCGATCAGTTCATAAAGCATCCGGCTGTTGCGGCTGTCGAGGTTGCCGCTCGGTTCGTCGGCGAGCACCAGCTTCGGGTTGTTCAGGAGCGCCCGCGCGATGGCGACGCGCTGCTGCTCGCCGCCCGACAGCTCCGAGGGCAGGTGGTCGAATCGCGCTTTCAGACCCAGCTTTTCGAGCAGCGCGGCGGCCCGCTCCTTGGCGGGTTTGAGCTTGCCGGTGCCGATGAACTCGGCCATCGCGACGTTTTCGAGCGCCGTGAAGTCCGAAAGCAGGTGGTGGAACTGGAAGACGAAGCCGATCTTGCGGTTGCGGAAGGCGGCCAGCTCTTTTTTCGAGAGCAAACAGCGGCTTCCCTGAAAGAGCGGCGCTCCGTCGAAGCGCAGTTCGCCCTCGTCCGGCGCGTCGAGGGTGCCGAGCAGGTTGAGCAGCGTGGTCTTGCCGCTGCCGGAGGCGCCGATGATCGTCACCATTTCGCCCGGCGCGACCGTGAGATCGATGCCGTCGAGAATCTTCAGCGGCGGCTGGCCCGGAAGGGCGTACGATTTGACGAGCGTTCGCGCTTCGAGCATCAGGCGGGCCTCACCTGTCCCTGGCCGGTGATCAG
>CAIUQW010000385.1 GCA_903901395.1 uncultured Chlorobiales bacterium
GGCTGATCGAGCCATCCGTCGTGAACCAGCGCCTCGGGCTGAAGATCGATCCGAAACCGGACAGGCTGCTGAGAGTTTTGCTCTGCTTCACACCGTCCGAGAAACCGGTAAAGATCGAAGCTCCGAAACTCGCAAAATTCCACAGACACGGGTTCACCGTGGTCGAATGGGGTGGCATCCTCGACGATGGCCGCGCGGCTCGCGAAGTGCGCTGAGCGGTAATTTCCCGGAGCTGTGTCAACTGCGACGGCTCCGTGGATGTTTCGGCGTCAATACAGCGGAAGGTTCGCTATATTGTGGGCAATATGGACAAACCGCCGAACATAACCGGACGTGAACCATGAACGAAACCACACAAAAAGGACCGAACGAAAAATATTGTTCCGAATGCGGCGCCATCATTCGGGCTAACGCTGAAATCTGCCCGAAATGCGGCGTCCGGCAGATGCCGCCGCCATTCAGCTTCAATCTCGGCCCGGTGACGCCCGGCGGTCGAAGCCGGTTCGCTGCGGCAATATTCGCGATTCTGCTCGGTTCGCTCGGCATCCACAAGTTCTATCTCGGTCTGACCGGCTGGGGCATCGTCTACCTGCTCTTCTGCTGGACAGGCATTCCGGCCATCGTGGGTATCATCGAAGGGGTGCTGCTCCTCGTGATGAGCGACGATGAGTTCACGCAACGCTACGGATAGCGTTCAAACATCGATGAGGCAAGTCTTTATTCTCAATTTCTGATGCGCATGACATGGGTTCGATACTGAGCTGTAAAAATCTGAAGAAAGTCTACAACAAGCGCGAGGTGGTCAAAAGCTCGACCATCGAAGTGAAGCAGGGCGAAATCGTGGGGCTGCTCGGCCCGAATGGCGCGGGCAAAACCACGACGTTCTACATGATCGTCGGTCTGGTGAAGCCCGATGCGGGCGAGGTGCTGCTCGACCAGGAGGTGATCACCAATCTGCCGATGTACAAACGGGCGCGGAAGGGAATCGGTTATCTGCCGCAGGAGGCGTCGGTCTTCCGGAAGCTTACGGTCGAAGAGAACATCCTCGGCGTGCTCGAATTCACCTCGCTCTCCAAGGCCGCGCGGCAGGAGAAGACCGACCGGATGCTCGAAGACCTGAACATCGCGCACATCCGCAAAAGCATGGGCTACGCGCTCTCGGGCGGCGAACGCCGCCGGACGGAGATCGCCCGCGCTCTCGCGCTCGATCCGCGCTTCATTCTGCTCGACGAGCCGTTCGCGGGAGTCGATCCCATCGCCGTGGAGGACATTCAGCAGATCGTCGAGGGGCTGGTCAAACGCAACATCGGCGTGCTCATCACCGACCACAACGTGCACGAAACGCTCTCGATCACCGATCACGCCTACCTGCTTTTCGACGGCAGCATCTTCATGCAGGGCACGCCAACAGAGATCGCAGAAAACGCAGAAGCCCGCAAGCTCTATCTCGGCGAAAAATTCACGCTCGACCGGTATTGAACGAGGCTCGGAGGCAAGAGTTTTCTTGCTTTTGACCGTTCAGTTCGTGAACTTGACCTGACGCTGAACCGGTAACGCCCGCGCCAGGCGCCGGACGCTCTGCCCCGGCTCGCATCAACGATCCGCAACGCTATCGGGGAGAGAGACCATGAACATTCTGCTGCTTTATCCGGAATTTCCGGACACCTTCTGGAGCTTCAAACACGCCCTCAAATTCGTCAGGAAAAGAGCTTCCCTTCCTCCGCTCGGTCTGCTCACCGTGGCAGCGATGCTTCCGGCTGCGTGGCAGCGGCGGCTGGTTGATCTGAACGTCCGCAAGCTCCGCAACGAAGATGTGGCCTGGGCGGACATTGCGTTCATCAGCGCGATGGCCGTGCAGCAAGAGTCCGCGCGGGAAGTTATCGCCCGATGCAAGGCCGCAGGATTGCCGGTTGTCGCCGGAGGGCCGCTTTTCACCACCGGTTACGCGGAGTTTCCCGATGTCGATTACTTCGTCTTGAACGAGGCGGAAGTCACCCTGCCGCGCTTCATCGCCGATCTCGAAAACGGCGCTCCGTCACGATACTACACTGCCGATGAGTTCCCGGCGTTAAGCCGGACGCCGGTGCCGGAATGGGAGCTGCTCGACATGAAGCACTACGCCTCGATGGCGATCCAGTTCTCGCGCGGCTGCCCGTATCGCTGCGACTTCTGCAACGTCACGGCGCTCTTCGGCCACAAAATCCGCACAAAGTCCAGCGCGCAGATCATCGCCGAACTTGAGGGACTGCGAAAGCGCGGCTGGCACGACAGCGTCTTTTTCGTGGACGACAACTTCATCGCCCATCGCGCCTACCTGAAAAACGAGCTGCTTCCGGCGCTGATCGAGTGGCGGAACGCCAACAAGGTGACGACGAAGTTCTACACGGAGTGCTCGATCAACCTGGCCGATGACGCCGGGCTGATGCATCTGATGGTGGCGGCTGGCTTCAACCAGGTCTTCATCGGCATCGAAACGCCGGAAGACGCGGCCCTGCAAGCCTGCGGCAAGCAGCACAACACCTCGCGCGACATGCTCGACAACGTCCGCCGGATCCAGCACGCGGGCCTCGAAGTACAGGGCGGCTTCATCGTCGGCTTCGACACCGACACACCCTCAATCTTCCAGAAGCAGATCGACTTCATCCAGAAAAGCGGCATCGTCACCGCGATGGTCGGCATTCTGCAGGCGCTGCCCGGCACGAAGCTCTACGAGCGGCTGAGCAGCGAAGGCCGCCTGCTCCCCCATTCGAGCGGCGACAACGCCGACAGCAACACCAACATCGTGCCGAAGATGGACGCCGAGCTGCTGCGCAAAGGCTACCGGGAGATGATGAACCACCTCTACGCGCCCAAACACTACTACGAGCGCATCCGCACGCTCCTGAAGGAGTATCAGGCGCCGCAACTGAAACGGCGCTTCAGAATCGGGCAGTTCATGGCGTTCGCGCGTTCGACGGTGATGCTCGGCGTCATCGGGCGGGAGCGTTTCCAGTACTGGCGGATGCTTGGATGGACGGTCGTCAACCGCCAACAGGCGCTGCCGCTGGCCGTAACACTCGCTATTTACGGTCACCACTTCCGGAAAGTCTGCGCCCTGCATCTGAAGGAGCGGTAAAATGGACTGTCGTGAATCTCAGAGCGTCAAGAATTTGTATGTTCAAACAATAAAGAGTAATATCAGATTTCTGGACAAAGGTTGGGCCAGAGGCTTTCAAGTGATTTGTGCTTTTGATTATTTGGCAGCTTTTCTCTACATCTCAAAGCACTAAGACCTTGAAATAACCATGAACATTTACATCGGCAATCTCGATTACGGCATCACTGAATCTGACCTCAGCAAAACGTTCGGTGAGTTCGGAACCGTTTCCAAATCAAACGTCATTATCGATAAATTCACGGGCCGCTCGAAAGGGTTTGGCTTTGTTGAAATGCCCAACAGCGCTGAAGCCAACGAGGCAATCGCCAAACTGAATGAGAGCGACCTGAACGGCAGAAAAATCAGGGTAAACGAAGCCAAACCGCGCGAAGACCGCCCGGCTTCCCGCCCGAGGTACTGAACCTGTTCCAAAGACAGACAGTCCGAGTAAAGCCGCAGCACAAAACTGCGGCTTTTTTTTGTCCACTCTGTTCTCCGCCGTGGATTCGCTGTGTATCTTCAAAAGCATCCGACAACAAACGCACTCCCATGATCGCCGAGCCGTTTCTGTTCCGCTCCGAAGGCGGGTTCATCCGCATTCCCATCTGGGGCCACATTCCGCTGAGCGCGCCGCTCAAGAAAATTCTCGCGCATCCGTCGTTCCTGCGGCTCAAGGGCATCCGGCAGCTCTCGTTCGCGCAGCAGGTCTATCCCGGCGCGAACCATACCCGCTTCGAGCACTCGATTGGCGTCTATCACCTCATGAAGATGATTCTGCAGCGGATGGTGAGCAATCCGCTAGCGCAGGAGTTGCAGGACGAGCGGTTGCAGTTCGACGACGAGACCTGCCGCACGCTGCTCGCCACCTGCCTGTTGCACGACATCGGGCACTATCCGCACGCGCACGTGCTGGAGGAGATCGCTCCGGCGGGCGATAACGCTGCGGTGTTCGCGCATCACGAGTCGCTCACCGCAGAGTTCCTGAACGAGAAACACCACGGAATGCCCTCCATCGCGGCGATTCTGCGCGACGACTGGCAGGTCGATCCCGACGTCGTGACGGAGATCATCGCCGGAAAAACGGCGCACCGGCTCGGCAAGCTGGTCAGCGGCACGCTCGACCCCGACAAGATGGACTACCTCATGCGCGACGCGCACCACTGCAACATTCCATACGGCAGCATCGACATCGAGCGGCTCATCGAGTCCTTTGTGCCCGACCCGGAGCGCCAGCGGCTCGCTATCACTGAAAAAGGGATCGCGCCACTCGAAAGCCTGCTTTTCGCCAAGTACATGATGATGCGCAACGTCTACTGGCACCACACGAGCCGCACCTTCGCGGCGATGCTCCGGCGGCTGTTGCAGGATGTTGCCGATGATGGCCGCCTGCCCGCCGCGCCGTTGCGCGAGCTTTTCTACTTCAACTCTGACGACCGGGTGCTTTACGAACTCGAACGCCTGATCCGCCACCTCGCTCTGCCCTCTTCCGAGCTGCTCGACGCGATCCAGGAGCGCCGCGTCTATAAACGGGCGCTGACCATCCGCCCATACGTGGGCGAGGAAATGGAGGTCGATCCGGTCTGGTTCGCCTACAGCTCGGATCACCGGCGACGCAAGGAGAAGGAGCAGGAAATCTGCGATCTGGTCGGCAGGAAAACCGGACGGCGACTCGCGGGCCACGAGGTGCTCATCGACGCGCCCGCCGCGAAGGATGTGTTCGACTACGACGACTTCCGCGAACTGCGCGTCTGGCCGACCAAAAGCGAGCACCGCCACATGGCGCAACCGGCGGACGCCAGCGGCTACGTGCGGTTCGACGACTTCCGCGAATCAGTGTTCCGCTCAGACTTCATCCTCTCCTTCGAGCGCTACACCAAGAAGTTCCGCGTCCTCTGCCGCCCCGACCTCGCCGAAACGCTCTCCGGTCTCGAAGAAGAGGTGGTGGAGATTTTGCGGGGATGAATCTCTTATTACTCCGGCAACAATAATTCGCAATCTTCCCTAAAAGAAGAGATTGGGCTAAAGCCCTTATTTATTTTTGGTTATCCATAAACCCCCGGACTGAAGTCCGGGGCAATTGTTAAGACTTTTAATCGCCGGAGTAATAAAAGGACGGGCAGGGAGGGACGATTCCGAGGCTGATGCAAAAAAACCGGTCTTTTACATTCAGGAGGGTTTCAACCCTCCGGACATTGTCCCGTCCTGAAATAGTTGACAGATTTTAGGCTGCATGGACTTCACTTGGCGTTCGATAGTTCAAGGCCGTATGAAGTCTTTTGTTGTTATACAATTCAATCGAACTCTTGACCAGCTTTTTGGCCA
>CAIUQW010000386.1 GCA_903901395.1 uncultured Chlorobiales bacterium
CACCCATTTCGGTTTTCAGTGGCACATCACCAATGCCTGCGACCTGCATTGTCGGCACTGCTACGACCGAAGCAAGCGTTCCCCTCTGACCGAGGCGCAGGCGATGCGCGCCCTCGACCAGTATGAGCGCTTCTGCCACGAGCACTGGGTGGTTGGCCATATCGATTTCACCGGCGGCAATCCGTTCCTCTATCCGGGCTTTTTCGAACTTTATCAGGAAGCGATCAATCGCGGAATCGAGGTTGCGATTCTCGCCAATCCGGTTTCTGTCGAACAGCTCGAAAAAATCTGCGCGATCCAGCCGCCCGAGCAGTTTCAGGTGAGTCTTAAAGGGCTGAAAAGCTGCAATGACCGCATCCGCGGCGAGGGCTCTTTCGACAGAGTCATCGAATTTCTCGACCTCCTGAAGTCACAGAGCGTCACCTCCGGCGTCATGCTGACGCTGCACGAGGAAAATTTCCACGAAGTGTTGCCCCTTGCCCAGCTGCTCGAAGGGCGTGCCGATGCGTTCAACTTCACGCGCCTCTCGCAGGTTGGAGAGGGAGCCGCCCTCAGGCAGATTTCCCCCGGCGGGTACAAAGCGTTTCTCGAAGAGTACCTTGCCTTCGCGGAGAGCAGCCAGACGGCCTCGTACAAGGAGAACCTGATCAATCTGATTCGCTGGGAACGCGGCCAGGAGACGACCACCGGATGCACCGGTTCCGGCTGCGGAATCGCCTTTGACGGCATCGTGCTCCTGCCCGACGGCGAAGTGCACGGCTGCCGCAAACTCCCCTCGCGCATGGGCAACCTGTGGGAAGAGACGCTCGAAGCAATCTACTTCTCCCCCGCCAGCGCCGAACTCCGCCGAGGCCTGAAAGCCTGCGACGGCTGCCCGATCCGCGCCATCTGCGGCGGCTGCATCGCCGCATCGGAGGTATCGCCTAAAGGTTTCGCGGACACCATCGATCCCTGCTGCTGGCGATTGTGGAGGGGATAGGACGAATCAGACCGATCAGACGAATCGTGCGGAACGGCTAATTCTTCTGTAGGGGCGGGTCTGGGTGTCCGCCCTTACTTCGCTGTTTCGTGATACGCCACTGTGGAAGCCGCATATTCATTTTCTTTGTGCTAAATTACGCACATAGTTGGTTCATCGTTTTTCCGGCGCGTTTAACCATTTCTCTCCCTCCCATGCAGGAAAAGACCCTTCGTCAAGTCAAGATTCTGATAGCTTCGCCTTCCGATGTCCAGGAAGAGCGCGATATGGCTGTCGAGGTAATCAATGAATGGAATATCCGCAACAGGGATATTCATAACCTGCAACTTGATGCGGTGCTCTGGGAGTCGCATTCAGCTCCGGAAAGTGGCGACAGGGTTCAGGGAATTCTCAACAGGCAGATCGTCGATCAGTGCGATTTCGCGATTGCCATTTTCTGGACGCGCATTGGGACAGACACCGGCGTCGCGCCGGGCGGAGCGGTTGAGGAGGTGCAGCGGTTGATGAGCGATGACAAGCAGGTGATGTTCTATTTTTCCAACGTGCCTTACCGGACGAAGGATGTTGATCTTGAGCAGGTTGCTGCGATTGAACGATTCAAGAAGTCGTTGCAATCAAATGCACTGTATCGGGAATACGATGAGCGGCATGAATTCAAGGACAAACTTGTTCACCAGCTCGATTTAAACCTGAAGCGCTGGTATAACCTGACAACAGATACGGTTTCGATAGTGCGTTTTGAAAATGAGCAGTTATTGCAGCGCTATCAGGAGACCTTGAAAAATCATCTGAGCGAGGTCAATCTTTCCGGTTCTCCTGCTATCGAGAGTTTTTCGGTAAGGCTTGAGGATACCTTTGTTTCGTTGCGTTTGTCCGATACCTGGCGGAGTGATCGGCGTTTTGAGAAAGGCATTGATGATAACGAAATGGATGGAGCGCGGACACGCAACCCTGAAGAGGTGATGGCTCTGGTGTTCAGCCGTGACCGATTGCTGCTTGTGATCGGTGATCCCGGTTCCGGCAAGACGACCCTGCTCAAGTACTATGCCTTGTCCTGCATGGATGGCGGTCGATACGGGGAGTTCGGATTCAGCGAGCCGGTTTCAGTGTTTTTCCTGCCGTTACGTGAGCTGAAAAAGAATCGTGACCGCCACGAGTCGTTACCGGCAGCGCTGGCCACGTGGAGCAGCAAGCAGTTTCTCGACATACCGGAAAAAAGTTTTTCAGCGCGGCTCGAAAACGCTGCAACCCTGGTGCTGCTCGACGGTCTCGATGAGATCAGCGATGTGCAGGAGCGTATTGCAGTCTGCAAATGGATAGACCGGACGGTGAAGCGGTTTGGCAAAGCCCGTTTCGTGGTGACTTCACGGAGTACCGGATACCGGAAGGGAGAGGGTATCGAGATCGAGACGCCTCATGTCCGGGCGGACATCATGGATTTCACGCAGGAGCAGCAGGAGCTGTTTCTGCACAAGTGGTTCAGGGCGGCTTATGGTAAAGGATTGCCTCCTCCTGGCAAGACGGAAGCGGAGTGGCGGACCATTCAGGAAAAGCAGGCAAAGGAAAAGGCTGACGCTATTGCCGCTTATTTGAATCAGGAGCAGAACGGCAGTTTGCGCTTGCTGGCCGGTGTGCCGCTTTTGCTTCAGATCATGGCCTTGCTCTGGAAAGAGCGTGAATATCTGCCCAACAGTCGCCTGAAGCTCTACGATGCGGCACTGGATTACCTGCTCGATTACCGCGACAAGCAAAAGGGTATTTATCCGCTGCTGCCGACTGAGGATGCCCGGCGGGTGCTGAGTCCGGTTTCGCTCTGGATGCAGAGGCTTGGCAGGGATGAAGCTGATCGGGACGCGATGCAAAAAGAGATGCAGACGGCACTCGATACGCTCTCAAAAACAGTTGCCGCTTCCGATTTTTGTGGAAATCTGGTCAACCGTGCCGGCCTGCTCGTGGAGTATGGAGACCGGGAGTATGTGTTCCGTCACAAGACTTTCCGGGAATATCTGGCAGGCGTCCAACTGGTGAAAAACGTTCACCGTACCAGCGGCTTTCTCGATGATCTGGTGAACCATTTCGGCGATGACTGGTGGGGCGAGGCGTTGCGTTTTTTCATTGCCCAGCTTGATGATGCCGACCTGTTCGATCAGTTCATGCAGAAGCTTTTCGATTCACCGGTGACAGAATCGCTGACGCCGAAACAGCAGGCGTTGCTGCTTTCTCTTGTCCGTGAAGCGCCGCAGAAAAAAATCGATGCGTTGGAAAGCAAGTTGTTTGATCCGCAACTGTCGTCGAATCGCCGGATTATTCTGGTTGATTGCCTTTCGGCAATGAACAGGGAGGATGCGTCGGAAACAATCAGAGAGTTTGCCCTTAAACACCTCAGCGACAGGACGTTCCTCAGCAGCATTGAGGAGGATGCACAGTACATCGCGATCGAGGGCGCAACGTTCCGGTATTCGGTTACGAAAAAAACGGAAACGGTACCGGGGTTTTTCATGGCCAAATATCCGGTGACCAACCGGCTTTATCGGCGCTTCATCGAGTATCTCAGAAGCGGAAAGCTTTACAATAGCAAGACATTGCCTATCGATGTGTTCAGAGAAGCCCTCAGAGCTGAATCTGAAATTGGATTTATGAAAGGTTTCAGTGAAAGAAAAAGCATGCTTGCCACCCTCTTTGGTAAAAGTTCTGATTTTGCTGCACGATTTCAATCAAGAAATGATGACGACAAGCGTTTCAACGGTGATGAGAAGCCGGTTGTAGGGATTAGCTGGTATGCGGCAAGAGCTTACTGCCTGTGGCTGTCGCTGATGGAGAGTGACGGGAAGGAAACAGGCCTCTACCTCCTGCCCAACGAGATCGAGTGGGAGTATGCCGCAGCCGGGAAGGAGGGGCGAGAGTATCCGTGGGGATCGGCGGAGCCGACGCCGAAACTGGCCAACTATGGTGACAATGAAGGCGCGACCACGCCGGTCGGGCGCTATCCGGAGGGTGCGACACCGGAGGGGCTTTACGACATGGCGGGCAACGTCTGGGAGTGGCAGGAGAACTGGTATGACGAATCCAAAGATGCCCGTGCGTTGCGCGGAGGCTCGTGGTACGACAATTCTGGCTATCTGTGCTGCTCCCCCCGGTTCAACGGCAACCCGGTCGGCAGGAGCTACGGCATCGGTTTTCGAGTTGTGCGCCCCAGTCCTCTTCTGGAACCCTGATTTTCTGATTTCTGGAAATCTGAACATCGGGTTTTGCTGGGGGAGAGCAGCTTGGATCAAGCGGGACGAGAAATCCTTGACTCGTTGGCCAGGAAATGGCCGGACAACAAAACGCTCAAGCTGCTGGAATCGCAACTTTCGTCTTTTATAGAGGAATGGAAATGGTCATCAAAACCTTGCGCCAGAAACCTGAGGTTGAGGGCTGATGATTGCGGCGCGGAATTACGGGTTGGGATTCTGCCAAGCTGATTGGCCTTTGTCCGGTCGTCCGTAAAACAAAAAAGCCTCCGAATCTGGAGGCTTTTTTTATCGTCGGAGCGGGAAACGAGACTCGAACTCGCGACCCCAACCTTGGCAAGGTTGTGCTCTACCAGCTGAGCTATTCCCGCATCTGGTTAAGTGGGCTTAGTATAGGGAAAAATCCGGTTCGATGCAACAGGTTGGTGAATTTTTTGTGAC
>CAIUQW010000387.1 GCA_903901395.1 uncultured Chlorobiales bacterium
CTTTCTCGACGAGGTGGGCGAACTGAGCCTGCCGATCCAGGCCAAGCTGCTGCGAATCATCCAGGAGAAGGAGTTCGAGCGACTCGGCGGCTCGAAAACCGTCAAAACGGACGTGCGCATCATCGCCGCCACCAACCGGAATCTCGAAGAGCAGATTCGCGAGGGGAGCTTCCGCGAAGACCTGTTTTACCGGCTCAACATCTTCCCGATCACCGTGCCGCCACTCCGCGAGCGCAAGACCGACATTCTGTTACTGGCGGACTACTTCGTCGAGAAGTTCAACAAGGCGAACCACAAGGGGGTGCGCCGGATTTCGACCACCTCGATCGACATGCTGATGCGCTACCACTGGCCCGGCAACGTGCGCGAATTGCAGAACTGCATCGAGCGAGCGGTGATTCTGAGCGAGGATAACGTCATACACGGCTACCATTTGCCCCCTTCGCTCCAGACGGCGGAGTCCAGCGGCACGCCCTACACCGGCGACTTGCAGCAAAAGCTCGATGCCATCGAAAAGGAGATGATCATCGAAGCGCTGAAGCGCACCAAAGGCAACATGACCAAAGCCGCCAACGAACTCGGCCTGTCGGACAGGATCATGGGATTACGGATGAAGAAATTCAACATCGACTACCGCAAGTTCCGGGCGTGAGGGGATGAGGAATCAGGGGGATAGGAACAACGAGAGGGTGAAGGGGCTTATAAAAAGAGCAGTCTGTGATTCGCCGCGTTTTGTGTGTGTGTGGGATTGGAGTGAAATGATTTGCTGTAACGATACAATTTGAACGGTCTGTTCACCAAACTGTGTAAACGGCCAGGTTCAAACGGGAAGCCATCCTTCGAATTCAATGGAAAGCTGATTGATCACCGGGTGCACGATGCAGCGTTGAACCTCGGTTTTCGGAAAAACGGCGGCGATGGCTTCGGCAAAGCCGACCAGCCCGTCAACGGCGGCAATCAGAATGTCCCGGTCATGATGCCGAGCCAGAATTTTGCCCCTTCGTTCGGCGAAATCCACATTACCAGCAGCTTTTTCCGCCCTTCCATCGTGATGGCTAACGCTCAATAAACGGGTTTGTTACAGGCCCGGCCCTCCTGACGCCCCTTGTGACGACAATGAAGTCGAAGCAGACGATGGCGGAAACGCTCACCCCTGCGGTGCTTTCTCGAACTCGGGATAGAAAATCCGCTCGATGCCAACCGCCTTGCCGGTCTCGACGTCGAGCGTGAGCAGCACGGCGGAAAGATGCACGTCGTCCGTGGCGCATTCATATTTGTGCGGGGTCTGGTAGAGCATCCGGTCAACTGCTGACTTGACCTGCATGCCGATCACCGAATGGTGCGGACCGGTCATGCCTACATCGGTCAGGTAGGCCGTGCCTTTCGGGAAGATGCGCTCGTCGGCGGTCTGCACGTGGGTGTGGGTGCCGATCACCGCCGACACGCGGCCATCGAGGTACCAGGCCAGCGAGAGCTTTTCGGCAGTCGCTTCGGCGTGAAAATCGACCACGACCAGCGATGACTGCTCCTTTGTCTGCTTGATTACCCAGTCCGCCGTGCGGAACGGGCAGTCGATGGGGTACATGAAGGTGCGCCCCTGAAGGTTCAGCACCGTGATGTTGCCGAGGCCGCGCGGAAGTTTGTACACGCCGAAACCCTTGCCGTACGTACCTTTTGGGTAGTTCTGGGGCCGCAGCACCTTTTCGTGCGACTTGAGCGTCTCGAAAAAGTTGAAGTTGTTCCAGGTGTGGTTGCCGCCGGTCACCACGTCCACGCCCGCTTCGAGCATCAGGTTCAGGGCTTCGAGGCTCATCCCCTTGCCGTTATGGGCATTCTCGCCGTTGCAGATAACGAAATCGACCTCGTATTTCGAGATGAATCCCTTGAGCATCCGGCTGACCATCTGAAGTCCGGGATTTCCGACGACGTCACCGATAAAAAGAATGTTGGCGGTTTTTGCTGACATGACAAAGGCTGAGAATAAGTTACAGGCAGGTACGATTTGACTCTGCAAAGGTACGCAAAGAGCGGCGTATTCCGAAAAAGGATTCTTCAAAGCAGCGGAATAGCGCTTGATCGTTGAAACCTCGCCACCAGATCGCCATATCATCGATGCCCGCTCTCTGTCGCCATCGATATTCCTCTGTTTCTGACAGTTACAGCCACAAGCCGGCTGCTCGATTCAGGTCACCTCCGTGTGCGTCGGACGTATTCATCCAGAAACAAAAAGCTTTGTCTGCCGATCATTCTTCGCTGTATAATACGGCAGATCCGTTCCTCCTGACGCAAGGCCAGCAAATCCACCGCTTGGTGAAGCGCCTCGATATTCCCGCACCGCTCTTCGCCTGACGACAATATGCAGTGATTTCTTGACAGGATAAGCTTGTCATGCAGATCGAATAAAAATATGGAACCGCCCCTCCTTTTTCGCGTCAAATCAGCCACCTTACGTTATCCTTCAGATAATGCTTGCGTTATAGGTTGAGGAACTGGCTGCATGATTCGTAGCATTCGATTGCGTATTACGAGGTTATGTAACTGACGCTGCTCAGTTGCCTTTTTGATTATTGCGCCGAAAACACGTATTATACAGCAAGCAGTACCCCAACAGACAGACTTCCACAACCGGCATCTTCCCGCTTATGGACAAAGTCGCCGAGTTCATCAACACCCGCTGCTTCCGGCAGGCGCTGGCACGCTTGTGTCGGCTGGCGCAGGAGCCGCTGCCTGACGGAAGACGCAATCTCGATGACTGGGAACTGATGTACTCGTATTCACAAGTTAGCTTCCTTCTTGAGACACTCGACCATGAACAGACTGAAACAGTCACGCAGTCCGATATCGAGAGCGATCCGCTACTTTGGCTGCAAACCATCGATGAACTCTGCCACCGCGTCTTTGGCCCGGATAGCACCGCTCCGCATGATTCCATCAACGACGGATTCGGAAAATCCAAAGTACTTCAGCTCCACCCCGGTTTCGGAGGCGGCAAACTGACCGGGCAATTCGGCAATCTCTCCTACTGGCTGAAACATCACCGTGTTATTCCACTCGACAACATTCACGGTATTCCGGTTGATCTCAGCGACATTCCATCAGGTCACAAGGAATGGATTGCCTCCCGCTTCGAGACTGAACTATTCAGAATCGGCATCGTCCACTTCACTGATAACCTCAAGCTCGACATATGCTATACAGATAACAGGTTCTTCATCTGCAATGGTATCAACGATGCAGAGCAACGGCTTGCCGCCGCGCTTGAGCATATCAGAAAAGCTCATGAGACGGGCGTTCATCTTCTCATCATGCCGGAGATGACCATCACTGCGGACATGCGTACAGCAATCAGTGAGCGGATGATGGATCTTTCACTCATGGACGGTGAAGATCATGATCTCTCGGTTCCGCTTATCGTTCCTGGCAGCTTTCACGAACAATGCGACAGCAGATGGCGGAACCACGCCGAGGCGCTTTGCGGGCTCGATGGCGTCACCATTTTCGGTTCAGACAAACGGGAAAGAGTCACTTTCAATGATTGCGGTGAAATGATCGAATCCTCGCCAACACCGATTACTTGCCTTGCCTCACCCATCGGAGTGATTGGCATGACCATCTGTCGCGACCTGTTCATGGGAAGTTCTTCTTCGGTTCTGCAATCATTGCCCCTCGACTGGTTACTGGTGCCAAGCATGAGCGACAAACTCGGGCCTCACAAAGCAGCTGCGAAAACGCTGCACGATACGAGAGGAACGGTTATCGCCGTAGCCAATCAGCAAATGCCTGACTCGATGAAATTTGACCAGGGATTCGTCTATCACCATGAAGTTGAAGACGGTGAACCCGGATTGAGCATAATCACCGTTGAAAAACGAACAAATTCTCATTTGAGAGTGGTGAGATAAAAGCCGCGAAGCTTTTTTCGGCTAAATAATGTTAAATTGTTCTTAAAGAAAAAACCTTAGAATAGTTTAGCATCATGAGCACGCTGAATCTCAATGTCAGTGACCCGGCAATGCTGGTCGATAGAGTGACACCGGCTGAATTGCTGGTCGCGATCCGTGAACTCGAAAAGTGGGGTGATAACGAGCTGAACGCCGTCAACCGGATGATTGCCGTCTGGTCGGCAAGAGCGATAGCCCATCCGGGAGACCGTGAAGGCATTTCGGAACTGCAACGTCTGATTCATTATGCGCTGAACAGAGCCAAAGCTTCGTCAACTCTTTCTGCGGAATATCGATACCGTTGGCAGGCAACCAGCGACATGCTCGAAGCGCGACGCCTCAACCTCGCCAACGCTGATCCGAAAGCCCAGATCGCCCGTCGTCATGTGCCCGAAATTCTTCAATACCTTCTCAGCTCGGGAGCTGGGGAACAACTTCAGTCCGGTCTCGTGGAGCATCTCGGCGTCACCACAGGGCGTGTTACCCAGCTCATCAGCACGCTCGAAGCCAATGGACTCGTCACAAAACGAAAGCATGGGCGGGACAATCTCCTGAAACTGACTGAAACCGGATTGCTTCACGCCAAAAGCCTCGAACAGAAAAACAGGAGCGAAGTCACTCGCGGCGCGAGTTTTCTGAGGAGTGCATCATGACACCCTTCACGGTCACATTCTACAGCTACAAAGGCGGCGTCGGGCGGAGCCTCTTGGCCGCCAATATTGGCGTGCTGTGCGCCCGGCGTGGCAAGACGCTGCTCTGGGACCTCGACATCGAAGCGCCGGGGATGCACAATATTCCCGGTCTCGATCCAACGCGAACGATCAGGGAGGGTTTTTTCGAGTGGCTCGTCGCCTGGCAGGAGTCGAAGAAAAGCGCGAAGGAGGCTGATTACACCAAGCTCGTCGGGCTTGCCTGCCAGACGCCGATTTCCACGCAACTTTACATTCTGCCTGCTTTCGGAGAAAAGAAGGACTTCGCCGGGCTGTATCAGGAGGTTCAGTGGGATGATTTTCTCGTGCGTGACCTCGACAGCGGCCTCACCCTTTTTCGCCGTGCGCTCGATGCGTTCGGCGAGGCTGGATTCGAGACGGTGATTCTCGACTCGCGCACCGGCATCACCGACATCGGCGGTCTGCTCGCCGCGCTGCTGCCGCACGCTACAGTGCTGGTGGGCAACTATGGACGCCAGAACACCAAAGGACTTGCCCATGTCTGGAAAGCGCTGGAACTGGCCAGCGAAGGCAAGCTCAAGCCGCGCGCGCCACTATCCGACCTGACGCGAATTCTCGTTGCTTCGCCGATTGCCGACAATACTCAACTGCGGGCTGCCGGTGAGTCGATCTGGAAAGAGGCTTTCAAAATCGAATTGTCTGAGCTGATCACCATTCCCTTTGAAGGAAATCTTCTTTTTACCGAGGAGCTGTACGCCGCGACGTTACCGGACAGCCTCGTCGCGGAAGCCTATGGTCGGCTCGCATCGAGAATCGAAGCCGTCCGCCAGCAGGTGATCGCCGAAACGGAGTCGGCGCGGCGAAGCGCACAGGCGCGGCCTGACCTTGTTTCCCGGCCCGGCAGAAGCACGGTGGAGCAGGGCAAGAGCTTCGAGGAGCGGGTAGCGCACCTGTTGCGTCTGCTTGGTTACAGCGTCGAGCGGGAGCAGTTGATCGACAGCAACCGCATCGACCTTGTCGCCCGCAAACGCGCCGATTTCGGGCGGGAGGAGGTCTATTTCGTGGAGTGCAAGGATCATCAGGCGGTCATTCCCAAAGAGACCGTGCAGATTTTCAGGACGTGGCTCGACGGCCCGGCGGCGCGGCAGATGCAGGCTCGCGGCATGGTGGTGGCGGCAAAAGATTTCAGCCCAGCGGCCCGCAGCTTCGCGCGTGAACAGGGGTTGCAGGCGCTTACCTATGACGAGCTGGAGCGAAGTCTCTTCGACTTTTCTCCTTATCTCGCCCGCATCCGCCAGCGCTACGAGGCCAGCCCCATCGCGGCGGCTTACGTCGATCAGCTCCTCAAACTCGAAAAAAAGCCAGACGACCAACCGGCGCCGATGCTGCCTCACGCGCTCGACTGGATCGGCGGCGCTGGCAGCCGGTTGTGGCTGGTGCTCGGCGATTACGGCACCGGCAAAAGCACGCTGGTGGAGCGGCTCGCCTACGAGCTGGCTCGCAGGTGCGAAGTCGATCCCGAAAGCCCCGCGCCAATCGCCATCAACCTTCGCAGCTTCCCGAACGCCATTTCCCTTGAAAGCCTGATCCGCGAGCATCTCGAAGCTGAACTTCGCGCCGTGCTCAATCCCGAAATCGTCTTGCACCTGCTCGAAGCGGGGCGCGTGGTGCTGCTGCTCGACAGCTTCGACGAAATGGGGGTCGCGCAGGCCGGGCGCAGCGTCGAGGAGCAGTTCCGCCAGCTCGCCCGCCCCACGGCAAGCGCCGGACGCACCGCTCGCGGCAACCGGATTCTCATCACTTCGCGCAGCCACTTCTTCCGCGACACCAAAAGCGCCCGCCGCGCCGCCGAGGGCAACGACGAGCTGTTCGAGCCTGATTCGCCGCTCGGCAAGGCCGCCCGCGCCTTCGACGCCACCATCGACACCTTGCCGGTTTTCACCAAAGAGCAGATCACCGAGTACCTGCGCAAGCGCCTCGGCACCATCGAGGGCGACAAGGCGGAGCGATTCATCGAAGAGACTTATGGCCTCCCCGAAATCGCTTCGACGCCGCAATTGCTCGACATGATCGTCGCCTCCCTGCCCGACCTCATGAAGCAGGGCGACAAGGTGACCACCGCCTCCCTCTACCTCACCTACACCAACCGCTGGCTGAACACCGTGCGGCTGAGCCAGGGCGAGGTCAACCCGGAGCACATGCGCGAGCTGCTCGAACGCATGGCCTGCGAACTCTGGAGCCGCCCGAAGAACGAGATTCACTACGCCGACCTCGCCGCGCTGTTGCGCAAGGAGCAGATGCTGAACCGAAACATCGACAGCGAGCGCGTCGATCTCGAAATGCGCACCGCCGCCTTCCTCATCCGAAGCGCCGACGGCTACTACCGCTTCTCCCACAAAAGCTTCCTCGAATTCTTCTTCGCCCGCGCACTGTTCCGCGCATTGAAAGAAGATCGCTTCGCCGAAGCGCTTGTGTTTGGAAGGATTAATCAGGAGGCCACCGATTTCTTTCTCGAACTGGTTGAATCGGAGAAAGAAACACCTGACAAGCTGACTCTTGCGATTCGGTCGATTCTTGAGAATCCATATCGGACAACAGTTTCTGAGAATGCTTTGCTTATAGGATACGATACGGCATTGTTCCGCGTTCACCCCCCGAGCAAAAATGAGTTTGCAAACTATTACAGAAGTAGTGATAAACGGTTCGTTCCTTTTCTTCAAGAACTCATTCCCCCAAAAGCTCAGTTACAGGGAGCGAACCTGTCTGGCGTCATTCTCAGGAACTTAGCCGCTGATGATATCAACTTTTCAAATGCGAACCTTATCCTATGCGATCTTGACTCAGCTCAACTCAGAAAAGCATCGTTTGAGAGTTGTTTTCTCGATGAAGCATCACTTAATATGGCACACCTTAGTGATGCCAACCTGAACAACATTTCTGCCAGATGCATCAAAGCCTTGAAAATCGACTTGTCAGGATCCAGTTGCCAGGATGCTAACTTTGAAGGTGCTGACATTCACCATGCCAAAGCACTCAAAACAAACCTCTCTGGAGCAAATCTGAAACATACCAGACTTGCAGGTGCAGACTTCACCAATGCGAATCTTTCATCGGTCAATCTTACAGGAGCAACGTGGCCGAAAGCGAAGGGATTGCCGTACAATAGCGGATATCATGCAACAAATCCTGTCATCGAGAATCTCATTATAGGTAAGCATTTCAGTATAACTCAAGATTGCGCCTTCTCTCCTGACGGAACGCTGATCCTCATCGCCGGTAGTGACTACAGTGCCCATCTATGGGAGACTTATTCCGGTAAACATATTCAGAAATTTTTTGGACACTTTTACGGAATCAACGGATGCCGATTTTCGCCCGATGGAACAAACATCCTCACGGCTGGTAATGACAGATTAGCTGTACTTTGGGACGTCCAGTCAGGTCAAAAAATTCTTTCTTTTGAAGGACATTCCGCCGAGATTTTGGCCTGCGCTTTTTCTCCCAACGGATACGCTGTACTCACTGCTGACCAAAACGGGATTGCACTGCTTTGGGATCGCCATTCAGGCAAACTGCTCAAGCGTTTTGAAGGCCATTCTGGCGCTATCTACTCTTGCGCCTTTTCACCCGATGGCAACATGATCGTTACCTCTGGCGAAGAGAGCACCGCACGGCTCTGGGATACTCGTTCCGGAGAAATAATTCGATCATTGGAACATTATTCTGGCTCGATTCGCGCCTGTGGATTCGCGCCAGACGGAAAAACTATCATCACGGCTAACGATGCTGGAATTGCCCACCTTTGGAACACTGCATCAGGCAAAGAAATCCGACAGTTTGACGGCCACGGCGACTCAATGCTCGCTTGCGCTTTCTCACCCGACGGTAACGTACTTCTTACCGGCGGCACTGACGGCACTACCCAACTTTGGGACATCGACTCAGGTGAAGAAATCTGGCGAATTGCAGGAGATTCAAAGCACCAGATACTCACTTGTGCATTTTCCCCTGATGGAAACTTCATCCTCATCGGAGGTACTGACGGCACGGCACGGCTCTGGAACATCGTCTTAAAGCAAGAGATAATGTGCCTGTCGATCGAATACACCTCTTGGCTCTCATACTCGCGCATCGACAACCGCTGGGATGGCGAGGGGGAGTTGACCGAGCAGTTGCGCTATGTCGATGAGGCGGAAGAGCCGACGGATGATCCTGGCTGGGTGCCGCGTAACTGGGTCGCGGCTGACCTGCCCGAGCTGAAGGGGCTGACCCCGTTGCCGGAGCTGATGAAACTTGCAGAAAAGCAGTAGGAAATAGTGGTCGTTCAGGAAGATGTTGCTTCCAAAGCGCTCTTCATCCTGTGAGGCCGTCTCTTAAGCCGAGAGCGCCGAGCGCCTGCTCGGCAATGGAGCCAAAGGCTCCAGATAATTCGGCTTGCCAAACTGTTTTAATGTCACAAAACCAAGATAATCTAAAGTAAATAAGAGAGTTAATCGCCAAAAAGGTGCGGAGCAGGCGCTCGGCGCTCCCAGGAAAAAAAAGAGAACAGACAGCATGTTTGCTTATGAGGCTGTCTCATCCCCCACTCGCCCCCTAAAACGACCGCAATACCGTATCCGCGAGGTAGTGCTTGTCGTCCTTCTCCGGGAAATCGGTGGTGTAGTGCAGGCCGCGCGATTCGCGGCGTTTGATGGCGCTCTGAATGACGAGGCTCGCGACCTTGATGATGTTACGCAGTTCGATGATTTGCGGCGTTATCCTCGTTTTTTTGTAGTACGCCTCGGTCTCCTCCTTCAGGAAGTCGATGCGGCGGCGGGCGCGGTCGAGGCGCAGGTCGCTTCGCACGATGCCGACGTAGTCGTTCATGATCGCCTGCGTTTCCTTTTTGTTGTGCGCCACCAGAATCCACTCCTCGGGGTTCGAGGTGCCGGAGTCGTCCCAGTCGGGGAAGTCGCGCTCGTGGTGGATCGCGTTCAGCTCCTTCCGAATTTCCTCGCTGGAGCGCCAGGCAAAGACCAGCGCTTCGAGCAGGGAGTTGCTCGCCAGGCGGTTCGCGCCGTGCACGCCGGTGCAGCTCGTTTCGCCGCAGGCGTAGAGGCGCTCGATGGTGGTGCGCCCGAGACTGTCCGTGCGTATGCCGCCGCATGAGTAGTGCGCCGCCGGAACCACCGGAATCATCTCCTTCGTCATGTCGATGCCGAAGCTGAGGCAGGTCTCGTGGATGTGCGGGAAGTGCTCCTTCACCTTTTCCGCGTTGATGTGCGTGACATCGAGAAAGACGCATTCGTCGCCGCTTTTCTTCATCTCCGAGTCGATAGCCCGGGCCACGATGTCGCGCGGGGCGAGGTTTTCGCGGCGGTCGTAACGCTGCATGAACGCCTCGCCCTCCTTGTTGCGCAGGATGCCGCCGAAGCCGCGCACCGCCTCTGAGATGAGAAAGGACTTGGCTTTCGGGTGGAAAAGGGAGGTCGGGTGGAACTGGATGAACTCCATGTTGGCGATCTCCGCACCGGCGCGATAGGCCATCGCGACGCCGTCGCCTGTGGCGATATCCGGGTTCGTTGTATGCAGATAGACGTGGCCGAGGCCGCCCGAGGCGACCATCGTCACCTTCGAGAGAATCTTTTTCGGCTTGTGGTTGAGCGTGTCGAGCACGTACGCGCCGTAGCAGGCGATGTCGTTGGTCTTGATGCCGAGATGGTGCTCGGTGATGAGTTCGAGCGCGTAGTGGTGCTCCAGCAGCGTGATGTTGGGGTGCGCGTTCACGCGGGCGAGCAGCGCCGTTTCGACCTCGCGACCCGTCAAGTCCTTCGCGTGCACGATGCGGTTGCGCGAGTGGCCGCCCTCCTTGCCGAGGTCGAGCGAGTGATCGGGGGCGGTCGTGAACTCCACGCCAAGTTCGATGAGGCGGCGGATGTGCGCCGGGCCTTCGTGCACGAGGATGCTCACCATTGCTTCGTCGCACAGCCCCGCGCCCGCGTCGAGCGTGTCGGCGATGTGCAGCTCCGGAGTGTCGTCGCGGGCGATGGTCGCGGCGATGCCACCCTGAGCCCAGTTGGTATTGGAGGTGGAACTCTCTTTTTTTGTGATGATCGTGACCGTGGCGTGGTCAGCCATGTTGATGGCGAAATAAAGCCCTCCGATGCCGCTGCCGATAACCAGCACATCGGTTTTCACTTCCTGTGTCATGTCTCTGTATGGCGTATTTGACGATTGCCCAGCGTTGCCTCGCCATCGTGGCGTACTTTTCGGACGACGCGGCAACAACCGGTAATATAGTCAGTTCGAACTCAACTTCAGGGTCATGCGACCCGGCAAACGAACGAATGCCCTGCTACGGCACAAAACGGAAACCGGGAATCAGTCGCGCGACGGATTCCCGGTTTTGCTCGGAACTATTGCGGGACGGCTGTTTACGGCAGCAGCACCGCGCAGGAGATCACGGTCGTCCACATGCCGGTTTCGCCCTCGGCGGACTGGGTGATGTTGAAGGAGTTGACGATCTTGCCGCTCATCTTGTAGATGCCCTCGCGCTCGTCCCAATCCTTGTTCGGGTCGAACTCGATGCCGAGCGTGGTGGCAAGCATCGTGGCGGCCAGATCCTCGGCGTATTCGCCCGACTGCTCGGCGGTTTCGCCGTAGGGATGGTGCTCGGAGAGGTAGCCGTACTGGCTGTCGTCAGCCGGAAGGGCCACGCCGACCGATGCGGAGACGAGGCGGTTGTTCTCGTTGGTGGAGTTACGGGCGAGAACCGCGAAGGTGATTTGTCCCGGAGAAAGGTAGGTCACCCCCTCTTCGACGCTCACGCGCTCGCACTTGGGAGGGAAGATGCTGGAAACCGTCACCAGGTTGCATTTTTCGATCTTGGCGTCACGCAGGGCAAGCTCGAAAGAAGAGAGGTACTCTTTGTGCCTTCCGACACCCTTGGTGAAGAATACTTTTGTCGGGACGAATGACAATGTGGTAACTCCGGATAGAGGTTAGATGAAGTCGTCAGTTTGTGCAATTATAGGAAAAACGGAAC
>CAIUQW010000388.1 GCA_903901395.1 uncultured Chlorobiales bacterium
CGGCATTTTTGAATACGCAAGGAAAAACGACCTCATGGCTTCCGAGGCATAAGCAACAGCATGGTAATTGAACTGTATGACACCACCCTGCGTGACGGTACGCAGGGTGAACACATCAATCTTTCGGTGCAGGACAAGCTTCTGATCGCCGAACGGCTCGACGAGTTCGGAGTCGATTTCATCGAAGGCGGCTGGCCGAGCAGCAATCCAAAGGACGAAGAGTTCTTCCTCAAGGCAAAAAAGCTCGACCTGAAGCACGCCCGGCTCACCGCGTTCGGTTCGACGGCGCGGTCGGTGGAGAACATCGCGGGCGACCCCAATCTGGTTGGCCTCGTCAGATGCGAGGCTCCGGTGCTCACCATTTTCGGTAAAACCTGGAAAGCCCACTCTGTCAAGAGTCTGGGGATTTCGGATGATGAAAATGCGGAGCTGATCCGCCGCTCGGTCAGCTTCCTCGTCGAGGCAGGCCGCGAGGTATTCTTCGACGCCGAGCACTTTTTTGACGGTTGGAAAAACAACTCGGAGTTCGCCGAACGGATGATCTCGGCGGCGGTCGAGGGCGGCGCGAGCCGCGTCGTGCTGTGCGACACCAACGGCGGCACGCTACCGCACGAGGTCGCCGCAATCGTCACGCGCGTGCGCGAGATCGTGAAGGTTCCGGTCGGCATCCACGCGCACAACGACGGCGACCTCGCCGTGGCCAACTCCATCGAGGCCGTCCGGGCCGGAGCGACGCAGGTGCAGGGCACCATCAACGGCATCGGCGAACGGTGCGGCAACGCCAATCTGGTGAGCATCATCCCAAACCTCATGCTCAAGCTCGGCGCGGAATTCAGCCATGTCAATGACTTGAAAGCGCTGACTTCGATGTCGAAGTTCGTCTTCGAGATTCTGAATCTGCCGCCCGACACCAAAGCGCCCTTCGTGGGCAAATCGGCCTTCGCGCACAAGGGTGGCATCCACGTCAGCGCGGTGATGAAGGAGAGTTCGCTCTACGAGCACATCGATCCGGCGCTGGTCGGCAACCGCCAGCGCGTGCTGGTCTCGGAGCTGGCGGGCCAGAGCAACATCCGCTACAAGGCGAAGGAACTCGGCATTTCGCTGCCGGATGATAATGCCGAGCTGTTCAAAAACTTGGTCAACCAGGTAAAAAAGCTCGAACACCGTGGCTACCAGTTCGACGGAGCCGAAGCTTCGTTCGAGCTGATTCTGCGCCGTGAGCTCGGCCAGTTCAAGCCATTCTTCGAAGTCGTCGAGTCGAAGGTGGTCATCATGAACGGACAGGAGATCAAATCGGTGGATCAGGCTGTGATGAAAGTACTTGTCGGCGACGTAACCGAGCAGACGGTCGCGGATGGCGATGGCCCGGTGAACGCGCTCGACAATGCGCTACGAAAGGCGCTGATTCACTTCTACCCGGAAATCCGCGCGATCCGGCTGATCGACTACAAGGTGCGCGTCCTCGAAGAGAAGCGCGGCACGAGCGCCAAGGTGCGGGTGCTCATCGAGAGCAGCAACGGCCAGAACAGCTGGGGCACGGTTGGCGTCTCGACCAACATCATCGAAGCGAGCCTTCAGGCCCTCAGCGACAGCCTGAATTATCATCTTCTCTCGATCAACGCAGCGGTTCCTGCTTCCGTAATGCCCTAACCGGATTTCAGAAAAACAAAATCTGTGGCTGTCTTGGCCACAGATTTACTTGCTCTGTTGATTTTTCAGATCGTTCGCATCCGGACGAACACACTCGGGAAACGAAACAAGCTCTGTCTTTTCCGCAGGTTCCGCCGGTTCAGCGGTACTTGAATAGAAGCGCCACTCCTTGCTGACAATTCGAGCGCCGTGACCGAAAGTGAAATATGACCAGCCCCACTGCATGAGCACAAAAATCCGGTGCATCATGCCGCTGAGATAATACACATGTACGCCGAGCCAGATAATCCAGGCGGGAAGTCCTGAAAGTTTCATATTCCCCCGCTCCGCGACAGCGGTATTTTTCCCGATGGTCGCCATCTGCCCCTTGTCCCGATATCTGAACGGCGTTCTTTCTTTTCCCTCGACATCACACAAAATATTCTGACCGATTGCCTGGCCTTCCTGCAGTGCTACCG
>CAIUQW010000389.1 GCA_903901395.1 uncultured Chlorobiales bacterium
AGCCATGTTCCGGGCAGGCCAGGTGTTCCGAGAAGTGCAGATCGGCGGCTTCCCCGCTCTGCCCGCCCGATGCCCTGGCAGTAACCAGGCTGACGAAAGGGAAGGCTTACAGGGCGATATGGTCGTCGTGAACCGGAAGTTCCTCGACGGCGTGCAGAACATCGGACATGTTCAATACACCGATCACCTTGTTGCTGTCCATGATGGTGAGCCGCCGGACGTTGGTGCGCTTCATCAGACGCAGGGCGTACTTGATCCTCATGCTCGGATTGACGCTGATGATCGGCTTGCTCATGATCTGGAATACCGGCGTGTTCCAGGGATCGCGATGCAGGTCTTCGCCCGGATCGATCACCTTTTCGAGAATATCCTTTTCGGTCACGATGCCGTAGCAGTCATCCTCGTTGCGAGGCTCGACAACAAGGCCGCTCTCGCCGGTTTTTTTCATGAGCTGCAACGCTTCGGCTACGGTCGAACTGCCCTTGATGGTATGGAAATCCTTCTGCATGAGGGCGGAAACCGGAAGGGTCCGTAAGGTGATGAGCTGATCCATATCGATGTTCTCTCGTTTAAAAAAAGGACAGACTGTCCCATTACTATTGCTTGAAAACTAATAGCGTCGTTGCTATGTCAGACTATTGTCACGAAAGGGAGGGTCGCTTTTCGGGATTAACACCCGTAAAAAGCATCATCAAACAAGTAAAGCAAAGAAGAATCAAAAATCAAGAGGCTAACAAAAAAATCAGCTGATTCCGTGCGCTTTTTTGTAGGCTGCCCAGTTGTTTTTCAGTGAAATGAACGATTCTTCGTCGGGCTGGAGCAAAAACGGATTTGTACTTTTTTCCCTGCCGATGGTCGAGGTTGGCGCGACGCCGTAATCGTGCCCCGGAAATACGCTGATCGACTCCGGCAGCGTCATCAGCCGCTGGCGCAAGGAACGGAACTCCTGCCGGGCATCGGCCTCGCTCCAGGTGCCGCCGACCTTGCCCACGAAAAGCGTGTCGCCGGTAAAGAGATTCTCGCCCGCCAAGAGGCAGATCGAGTCCGGCGTGTGGCCGGGAGTGTGGATGATGGCGACGCTGCCGCCGCCGAGCGGGAAGCTCGCGCCGTGCGCCACCTCGATGCCCGTTACCGGGCACCGGTCGCCGAAGAGGAGCACGCGCAGCCCGGTCAGGCGCTCGAACTCCTCGTTGCCGTTGGTGTGGTCGCTATGGCCGTGGGTGCAGAAGGCCCGGACGAGCCGCCAGCCGTGCTGACGGGCGGCATCGACGACAGCCTTTGGCGAGTTCGAGGGATCGACCGCGAAAGCCTCGCCCGTCACCTCGTCCGCGCAGAGATAGCCAAAGTTGCGATCTCCGCCTGTCCTGAACTGCTCTACCTGCATTCCCATGGCCACGCTCCTCAGATCATTTTTTCGACATTCATCATGAAAACCTTTGCCGGAAAGGCGGGATCGGCGGCGACCGGAGTCGCCTCGATGTCGCTCATGATCTTTTCAGCCTTCTCGTCTTCGAGAATCGCAAAGCAAAGCGACGAATAGACCGTGGGAATATCCTTGCCCGCAGGCCACCATGCGACCGGCTCTCCGCGAGTCTCGCATGAACAGCCCCGGATGGCGATGCTGCTAAAGAGGCTGACCCGGTGCGCCGTGAACATTTTGCGAATCTGGGGACGGGTTTCCTCGTCCCCGATGATGGCGATCATTTTCATCAGATGTATCTGTTTGAGGTTATGCCGACTTCATGTTTTCGAGCCTCTTTTTCTCGCCCTTCTTTTCGCTCAGGTAGTAGACCAGCGGCACCACCACCAAGGTCAGGATCGTCGAGAGCACGCCGCCCCAGATGAGCGAGATGGCCAGACCCTGGAATATAGGATCGAAAAGCATCACAATCGAACCGATAACCACCGCGCCCGAGGTCAGAATGATGGGGCGGGTACGGACGGCAGCCGACTCGATGACCGACTGCTTCAGGTCGATTCCCTCCTCGCGGCGAATCTGGATGAAGTCGATCAAGAGCACCGAGTTCCTCACCATGATACCGGCCAGCGCAATCATGCCGATCATGCTGGTCGCCGTGAAGAAGGCGTGGTGGATGAAATGGCCTGGAATGATGCCCACCAGGCTCAGCGGAATCGAGATCATCATGATCAGCGGCGTCTTGAAGGACTGGAACCAGCCGATGATCAGCATGTAGATGATGACCAGCACCACCGCGAAGGCCGTGCCGAGATCGCGGAACACCTCGAAGGTGATCTGCCACTCGCCGTCCCACTTCATGGCGAGCTTGTCGCCGGTTTTCGGCGGCGCAGTGTAGAGCGGGCTGATTTTGTAGCCGCCGGGAAGCTTGAGCGCCTCGATCTTCTTGTCGAGTTCGAGCATCGCGTAAACCGGACTTTCGGTCACGACAGCCACGTCGGCAGTAACGTAAACCACATCCTTCAAATCTTTGCGGAAGAGGCTCTTGTCCTGGACTTTCTCCTGAATCGTCACCAGCTCGGAGAGCGGAATCTGCATGCCCGGACGCAGCCTCGAAGTCAGCGAGTTCATCCCCTGCGACTGCACGAAGATGTTGGACAGGTCTTTCAGCGACCTGCGGTCAGCCTTCGGCAGGCGAAGCTGGATGGTAACCGGTTCGAGTTCGTCCGGCAGATGAACGAGACCGACATCGACGCCTGCGAGCGACATGCGCAGGGTCTGGGCAATCTGCTCGGGGGTGACGCCACGGAAAGCGGCACGCTCCTTGTTGATCACCAGATCGTACACCTTCTGATCGGCCTCGACCATCCAGTCCACATCAACCACACCGGGGGTCGAAGCGAACGCCTTCTTGACCTCTTTGGCCAGAGCGATACGCGAGGCCTGATCCGGACCGTAAATCTCGGCTACGATGGTGGAGAGCACCGGCGGGCCTGGAGGAATCTCGACGACTTTGGCGTTCGCACCATACTTCATCGCGATCTTCTGCACATCGGGGCGCACGCGCTCGGCGATGTCGTGGCTCTGCGCCTTGCGTTCGCCCTTGTGCACGAGGTTCACCTGGATGTCGGCCTTGTTGTCGCCGCGCCTGAGATAGTAGTGGCGCACCAGACCGTTGAAGTTGATCGGCGCGTTGACGCCAGCGTAATACTGGCTGCTCTGCACCTCGGGCACGGTTTTCAGATAGCCGGAAATCTCTTTGGCAACCTGCGCCGTCCGTTCAAGCGCCGTGCCTTCGGGCATGTCGATGATCACCTGGAACTCGTTCTTGTTGTCGAACGGCAGCATCTTCATCTGCACCATCTTGAGCGGAACCATCGCGATAGCTCCGACCAGCATCAGACCGACCACGCCAAAGGCGATCCAGGTCTTGAAGGTGCTGTTGATGAACGGAGTCAGAATCGCGTCGAACATCTTGTAGTAGCCGGTCTTGCGGATGTCGTACTCCTCATGGTGCCCTTCGTCCGACTTCAGCAGGCGGTAGGAGAGCCACGGAGTGGCGATGAGCGCGACCAGGAGCGAGAAGATCATGGCCATCGACGCGCCAATCGGCATCGGGCTCATGTAGGGGCCCATCAGGCCTGAGACGAAGACCATCGGCAGCACCGCCGCGATGACGGTGAAGGTGGCGAGGATCGTCGG
>CAIUQW010000390.1 GCA_903901395.1 uncultured Chlorobiales bacterium
AGGCGGTGTCGAAGACGAGCCGCTCTTGCGACGCGCCGACCGCTTCGGAGACGATGCGCTCGCCGCCGGAATCGACCAGGCGGATGCGCTGCATCTGCTGTTCGGCGGCGCTGGCGTTGTCCGGTATCTTTTCGGCGAGCGGCGAAATGTCGATCTCCTGCCAGTCAAGCGCCGAAAGGATGTCCTCTTCGTAGCGTAGCGGTCGCGCTTCGTCGCCTTCAACGCGGAGCACCAGCGGCAGGTAGATTTGCGTCCGGGCGAATTGCGGGCGGCGGAGCACCGTTCGCGCTCCCGATGGCGCAGCGCTGTCGCTCGACCTGATTTTCGGCGCCAAGTCGCTCATGCCGTCCTCTTCGAGTCCCTTTTTGATGGCCGCGACAACATCGGCGCTATTGGCGTGGTGCGTGATGACGTAGCTTTCATCGAGCAGCGCCACGCCGGTTTTTCGCCCGTCCGGCTGGCGGAGGATGCGCCCGTGCTTTTCTTCATGCGAGACGTCAGTTGCCTTGAGCCGGGTTTGTCTCAAGAGCTTTGATTTCCGACAGGAAGTTCTCAAGTGTCATGATTTCGGAACGTATATCTTTGTGGTAGTTATTGATGATTTCAGCAGGCACGACGAGTTGAACATCGTGCGCACGCATTTCACGGAACTGGTTCAGTGAAATGCCTTCCTGAAGCGTGAACAAGTGTTTTTTGGAGATTCTGTTCGCTTCGTTGAGCGCTTGCCGCCATCTGTCCTTGCATGTCGTTTTGACGGCAAGCATTCTCAGGTTTTTATCTGGAAACGTTTTGTCGTGATATCGTGTGGCAGATGGGAATATGAAGTCTGGCTGTTTGCCGAGTTCGGATATCGGCTGATATGAAAAATCAGTCTCTTCTGAGAGTGATTCTTCTAGAAAAATTTCCCTCAAATGTAATTCAAGTGAACGACCAGATCGCGATTTCCGGCGCTGCAAGATGCTTTGAGCAATGTCCAGAAATTGTTCGATGCTGTTGAATGGCCCTTTGATTTTCGGCAATTCGATTGCCTGTTCCAGACTTCTGAACAATTCGAATTCACAGTCCCTTCTTTTCATTAAACGCTTGTCAGGCGGATAGCTGGAAAATTCCGGTCTCAGCGCAATTGCTTTTTGTATCACTGCCATTCCAGAAGGAAATTCAATCAACCAGGATGGTGGAATTTCGTTTTCTGATAGCCAGCAATCTGTTCTTGCAATCTGTTTTTCAAACTCGTTTGTGCCGTCGAATGTGTGAAGAACCCACTTCCCAGGTTCGATTATTCCCACATGAGTTTCAGCAAGTTCTTCTTCCTCGGGGGTTTTGCAGATCCATACACGGCAAGCGATTTCATCATTTTCAGCTTTAAGATGAAATGCAAATATTGCCAATGCGCCGGTATTTTCCGGGTCAAGTAGCGCTGAGTCGATACCGCCAAATCCTGTCATGCGGGTTTCATTGCGTGTACCACCGAAAAGCTTGTTGTTATACCAAATCGTGCGGGCCAGTCTTTCATCTCCATGTGAATCGATGGAAATCCTGAATCTGTTATCCGGATTTTCTCGCTCTGGATTGTGAAGTTGCGGAAATACCTGAAAAAGAACATTTTTTGGAACATACGGGCCTGCCTGATGGGTACCATTTGCCAGAGTGTCATTGCCTGAAAGACGCTTGGTGTACCAGAGCCAGTTTCTGACGGAAAAGTCGGAAAGCCATGAGGCAAGATCATGTGTCATGTTCAGTTCCCTGTATTTCTTGGAAAATAGAGCTGCTAATCAACCATTCGCTGATTTTTTTTATCAAATCATCGGCTTGTAAACGAGCTTTTCCTTTAAGAGCGCATTCCCATATGATTCCGACGCGCCAACCTGCCGAAAAAAGAGCTGCTCTGGATTCTACATCTTTTTGGCGGTTTCGATTGATTTTTATGCGCCAAAATTCTTCACGAGTCGATGGCCATTTAAACAAATTGCAATCATGTCCGTGCCAGAAACAACCATGAACAAAAATCACCGCATGGTATTTGGGAAATACCAGATCGGGCTTCCCTGGAAGATTCGACACATGCAGTTTATAGCGAAATCCTTGAGAATGCAACCCTTTTCTAATAACCATTTCTGGTTTAGTATTCTTTGGCCCGATGCCAGACATCATCTGGCTCCGTTTCTCCGGCGAGACTATGTCAGCCATACATCTGGCCTTTTCACCCAAGTTCGGTCATAAAACACAGTCTGAGCTGATCAGCCGAAACGCCTTCAAAAAGGTATTCGAGCATATACTGGCCTACTGCCTTGACAACGGGAACCACAACGGCATTGCCGAATTGTTTGTATGCTTGGGTATCAGAAACAGGTATGACAAAATTGCTTCCGACGGGAGAATCGAAACCCATCAGACGAGCACATTCTCGGGGTGTCAATCTTCGGGGATTTTTGCCTGGTTGCCTGATAAGAATTTCTGAACCATCCTTGTAATATCTCGCCGACAGAGTTCTTGTCGTATTTTCTGGTCCTACCAAACCAAATCCAAATCCATTGCCACGGGCTTTATGTTTTTCCGCATACTTTTGGAGATACTCCCAGAGATGATCGGACAAGGTATATTTATCGGCAATTTTGCCTGTCGGGCCGATTGTGTAAGGTGCTTCTTCCGGTTCCATTTCATTTTCAGGATGCAGAATTGACTGAATAGTTGGAATTTCCGGTTGAACAGGGTATTCAAATCGATCAAAGCTGAAATCACAGTCTTCACGAAACCCGACAATGAAAATTCGCTCACGGTGTTGAGGCACCCAATGAATGGCGTCGATAATTTTTGCATCGAAAAAATATCCCAATTCTTTGAGAGTATCGCAGATGACTTGGAACGTTTTGCCCTTGTCGTGGCTAGCAAGGTTTTTGACATTCTCTAATAGAATCGCTTTTGGCCTGTGATGCTCGATAATTCGTGCAACATCAAAAAAGAGCGTTCCTTGCGTTTTGTCTGCAAAGCCGTGCGCTCTTCCGAGAGCATTTTTTTTCGAGACCCCGGCAATTGAGAACGGCTGACAGGGAAATCCGGCAACCAGAACATCGTGTTCGGGAATGTCCGCAGCGTCTATTTGCGTGATGTCTCCGGCAACGCCATGATCGTTTTGATAATTGGCCAGATAGGTACGCTGAGCATATTTGTCCCACTCGCATGTAAAGACGCACTTGCCACCGAGTTCATCGAAGGCTTTTCTCATGCCCCCAATTCCGGCAAAAAGGTCAATGAAAGTAAAATCATAAGATGATCTTCCATAATGCGCAGGTGACTGGGAAAGCCGAAGAAGCTGTTCAATAACCGGTTTCTTTGGCTTGATTTCGTCCTTTTCCCAACGGTAAACAGCTCTCTGGCTATAGCCAGTAATATCAGCGATATTTTCAATGGATAATCCCAATCTCAAGCGCAATTCTGAAAAAGGTGTTAGCTCTGGCATGATGATGGCTCCCACGGGAAGAAAATTGACATAATGGCAAATATAGCCAATTGGCTGGGGATATTTGCAAAGCTTGCGGATTTTTCAGCGAGCGAAAAGCCGGATGGTGAGCAGCGCGTGCAGGTTGTCGCCGTGAATGACGAGGTTGCCGTCGAGCCGGGCGTCGCCGACCGATTTCAAAGCATCCGGAACCAGTGGCCGGTGGGGTACGGCAAGGTGGTGGTTGAAAACAAACTCCTTGCCCTTGAAGCTCAGTTCTGGCATGACTGACGATTTATCCTGAAAGTTCTGACCGGCCTCTCCGGCCATACCTGCCACAAATATAGGAAAACAATCGATATACGCCGGTAATTACTCACGTGCTCCGTCCGCCGGCTCTTGCCCCTTCATTCACTCCCTGGCGATCATGCGGCTCACGAGTTTGAGCAGTTCCGTGATGGAAAAAGGCTTTTGCAGATAGCTGGTATTGCCCGGAATCTGCTCCGGGCTGGTGTAGAGGGGAGCCGCGTAACCGGACATCAGGATGATCGGCAATGCGGGAAAGTCTCTCCGCAAGGCGTGGCTGAGTTCGATGCCGCTGAGACCGGGAAGCATGATGTCCGTCAGCAGCAGATCGACCCGGGCAAGTTGTTTCGGCGTCAAACCGAGGGCATGTTCCGCATCGACGGCCTTCAGGAGATTGAACCCCTGTGCCTTGAGAATCTCCGTAACAAGAGTGAGAAACTGCGGCTCGTCATCGACAACGAGAATGGTTGGTCGGGCCTCTTCGGGGCGACTGGCATCGCTGGTCATTGCCTCGCGCTCCTGCGCGGTTGCGTGTACCGGCAGCCAGATGTCGAATCTCGCGCC
>CAIUQW010000391.1 GCA_903901395.1 uncultured Chlorobiales bacterium
AAGAATGTGCGCCATAATAACTCTGGCTTTGACACCATCCAAGAAACGATTTTTTGCATTTTTCGTAAAAAAAAACTGGACAGGGAATTTTTTTTCACTACATTTAAACAGGACAATATTTATCCACTTTATCCAAATCAACAAGGAGCTATCATGATAGAGATCAAAAAAAACCCTGTGGACCTGATTGATGACATATACAGCCTGGCCTACTGGATGACGGGAAACGAAAAGGCATCGAGCGAACTGGTCAGCGCCACCTGCCTGAACACCGATCTGAAAGCGCCGGAAACCGAAGTGCTCAAGGCCTTCCGCGACTGTTATCTGGATGCGTACGGTCAGAATGCCGAGCTTGACATGCACGAAACCGCATGCAATGGAGGTGTATACGATTCCCTGAAACAGTGGACAGCCGACATCAAGCTCTCTGTGCTTCTGGCTGAGTTGACCGGACTGAGACACGCCCAGATTTCCGAGATCATCGGCAAGCCGGTCGAAACCATCAGACTCTGGCTCTTCTGGGGCAGAAAGTTCTTCGCTCATGATTGTTTCCTGAGAGCATCAGCCTGAAAATTTCTCCTCATACTCCTCAGTAAAGGGCCGGTCTTGGGAGGGACTGGCCTTTTGCTTTTCCAGCGAGACAGGCGTATATTTTCCTGCCTGTTAACCATTTGACCTTTTTGCATGATCATCATCACCGGCGGCGCCGGGTTCATCGGCAGCGCCATGCTCTGGGAACTCAACCGCAACGGCATCGAAGAGGTGCTGATCGTCGATGACCTCGGCAAAGCCTCCGAGGGAAAGTGGCTCAATCTCCGGGGCCTTCGTTACGCCGACTTCATCCACAAAGACGACCTCCCCGCCTTTCTTGAACATGACCGGCTGCCCGCAATCGAGGCCGTGATCCACATGGGCGCGATAAGCTCCACCACCGAGCAGGACGCCAACCTCCTTCTGCGCAACAACTACGAATACTCGAAGATGCTCGCATCGTGGTGCGCGAAAAAAGAGGCGCGATTCATCTACGCCTCCAGCGCAGCCACCTTCGGCGACGGCGCGGAAGGATACAGCGACGGCATCGAGGCGCTCGATCGGCTCAGGCCGCTGAACATGTACGGCTACTCGAAACACCTCTTCGACGGCTGGGCGCTGCACAACGGCATCCTCGACAAAGCGGCTGGCCTCAAGTTCTTCAACGTCTACGGCCCGAACGAGTACCACAAGGATGACATGACCAGCGTCGTCTTCAAGGCGTTCAACCAGATCGGCGAAACCGGCTCGGTGCGGCTCTTCAGATCGCATCGCCCGGATTACGCGGACGGCGAGCAGATGCGTGACTTCGTCTATGTGAAGGATTGCACCAGAATCATGCAGTGGCTGATCGAAACGCCGACGGCGACCGGCCTCTTCAACATCGGCACCGGCCAGGCGCGAAGTTTCAGGGATCTGGTCACCGCGACCTTCGACGCAATGGAGCGGCCCGTCAGTATAGAGTTTATCGATATGCCAGAAACGATTCGGGACAAATACCAGTATTATACCTGTGCCGACTGCGACCATCTCCGGCAGGCAGGCTACAGCGGGCGGATGACGTCGCTCGAACAGGGGGTTAAGGATTACGTCAGGAACTACCTCAGCAAGCCCATTCCATATCTGGATACGTCGTCGCTTGGAGAGTAATATCAAACAGGGAAAACCTTTGACTGAAAAAACGATCGAATTCGAGGGAATCGAGCCTGTCATCATTTTCGGGCCGTATGACAGCTATCTGAAAAAAGTTCGTGAAGCCTTCCCAGAGATTCGAATCAACGCGCGAGGCGCGAAAATCACGATCGTCGGGGATGAACCCGACCTGACCGCCATCGAAAAGATTTTCAGGGAGATGATCTTTCTGGCCGACCAGCACGGCGAAGTACTTGACAACGACGTCAGTGCGCTTGTCAGCCTCGCGCTCTCGCCGGTGTCGCGCCCGTCGGTCACGCAGGCCGGGGACAAGGATGTGATCGTCGAGACCAAGGATTACGTCGTCAAGGCCAAAACCGACGGTCAGAGGCGGATGGTGGCCGAAGCGCGAACCAACGACATCGTCTTCGCCATCGGCCCGGCAGGCACCGGCAAAACCTACACGGCAGTCGCCATTGCGGTGGCCGCGTGGAAAGCGAAGACGATCAAGCGCATCGTGCTGGCCCGTCCGGCGGTGGAGGCGGGCGAAAGCCTCGGCTTCCTGCCCGGCGACCTGGCGCAAAAGATCGACCCGTATTTGAGGCCACTCTACGACGCGCTCCAGGACATGCTCACCGCGGAAAAGCTCAAGTTCCTCACCGAGCGCCGCGTCATCGAAATCGTGCCGCTCGCCTACATGCGCGGACGCAC
>CAIUQW010000392.1 GCA_903901395.1 uncultured Chlorobiales bacterium
ATCGGCATGACCCGTTTATACAATGATAAACGCGAAGCTGTTCCCTGCACGGTGATTCAGGCCGGGCCGTGTTATGTTGCTCAGGTAAAGAGCACGGAAAAAGATGGCTACGATGCCTATCAGCTCGGTTTTGGCGAGCGTGATGAAAAAAAGGTCTCCAAGCCTCTGGCAGGGCACTATAAAAAGGCTGGCAAGAATCCGGGATACATCCTGTCCGAAGTCAGCAAGAGCCTTCTTCCTGAAGAGCTTGCCGCTGGCGCTACCGTGCCCGTCGATGTCTTCAAGGAGGGCGACAAGATCGATGTGCTCGGCGTCACCAAGGGCAAAGGTTTTGCCGGCGTCGTCAAGCGTCACAACTTCGGTGGCGGTTCGAGAACGCACGGTCAGTCCGACAGACTTCGCGCTCCTGGTTCGGTTGGCGGATCGTCCGATCCTTCGAGAACCTTCAAGGGCACCAGAATGGCCGGAAGAATGGGCGGCGAGAACAAGACGGTCCAGAATCTGGTGATCGTCAAGGTCATGCCCGAGTCCAATCTCATCGTCGTCAAAGGCGCTGTTCCCGGGCCGAAGAACTCCTATGTCAAGATTGTTTCAAAAACCAAGTAAACGGTGAGTGCAGAGAACAATGGAATTAAAAGTACTCAATATAAAAGGCGCTGAGACCGGTGAAGTTGTTACGCTGAACGATGAGATTTTCGCCGTTGAGGTTTCTGAACACGCCATGTACCTGGATGTGAAGGCAATTCTTGCCAATCGCCGCCAGGGCACGCATAAAGCAAAGACTCGCGCTGAAGTTCGCGGCGGCGGCAGGAAGCCGTTCCGCCAGAAGGGCACCGGCAACGCTCGCCAGGGCTCGACCCGTTCGGGTCTCATGGTTGGCGGCGGCACCATTTTCGGCCCTGTGCCACGCTCCTACGAGCAGAAGGTCAACCGCAAGGTCAAGCAGCTCGCCCGCCGTTCGGCGCTGAGCGCGAAGGCCGCCTCCGGTCAGATCGTCGTGGTCGAGGATTTCAGCCTCGAAGCGATCAAGACCCGTCCGGTAGCCGACATGCTCAAGAACCTCGGTCTCAACGAAAAGAAGACCCTGCTTCTGATGCCGTTCCACGATGCCGTGGTCAGCACTTCGAGCCGGAACATCGCCAAACTGAACGTCATGGTCGCCGACCAGGCTTCAACCTACGATATTCTCAACAGCCAGGCCGTGCTTTTCCAGAAGGCCGCCCTGCAGAAAATAGAAGAAACACTGGGGTAATTACCGTTTGCCAGTAAAAAGGAGAAGATTGCAATGAAAAACCCGTTGTTGCGGCCGTGGCTGACCGAGAAGAGCACCAAACTCACCGAGCAGAAAGGCCAGTATGTGTTCCAGGTCAAAACTGAAGCTGACAAGTTCGATATAAAGAAGGCGGTCGAAGAGAAGTTTGGAGTCGATGTCGTTTCGATCCGCACGGTCAACTGCCTTGGCAAGTCAAAGCGGCAGTATACTCGCAAAGGGCTCATCGCCGGCAAAAAGAGCGACTGGAAGAAAGCTATCGTGACTCTCGGCGAAGGCCAGACGATCGACTACTATGCCAAGCCGGCTGAAAAGAGCGAGAAATAAGATTATCAACTGGATAGATTAATAGTACGATGGCAATCAGGAAATTAGCGCCGGTCACTCCGGGCACGAGGTTCGCCTCATATGCCGGCTTCGACGAGATCACCAAGAGTACGCCCGAGAAAAATCTTCTCGTGCCGATCAAAAGAACCGGAGGACGCAACAGCAACGGTCGGGTGACCTCCCGCCATATGGGCGGCGGTCACAAGAGGTTTTACCGCATCATCGATTTCAAGCGCAACAAGGATAACGTTCCTGCTGTGGTTGCCGCAATCGAATATGATCCGAACCGTTCGGCAAGGATTGCACTTCTTCATTATGTTGATGGAGAAAAACGTTATATTCTCGCTCCAAAAAATCTGAAGGTCGGCGACCGCATCGAAAGCGGCGAAAAGGTGGACATCAGGGTTGGCAATACCATGCCCCTGAAGAACATCCCGATCGGTACCGATGTACACAATATTGAACTGAGGGCTGGCAAAGGCGGCCAGATGGCAAGATCAGCAGGCGCATACGCCGTGCTTGCCGCTCGTGAAGGTTTCTATGCTACCCTGAAGATGCCTTCGGGCGAAATCAGGAAAGTTCGCGTCGAGTGCCGCGCCACCATCGGCGTCATCGGCAATCAGGAGCACGAGAACATCAGCCTGGGCAAGGCAGGACGCAGCCGCTGGCTCGGCATCCGTCCCCAGACTCGCGGTATGGCCATGAACCCGGTCGATCACCCGATGGGCGGTGGTGAAGGCAAGTCGAAATCCGGCGGTGGCCGCAAGCATCCGAAGTCGCCATGGGGTCAGCTTGCCAAAGGTCAGAAGACCAGAAACAAGAAAAAAGCCTCGACGAAGCTTATCGTTCGCGGCAGAAAAGCCAAGTAACATAGCGGTAACAAACAACAAGCAGAGAGAATTATGCCAAGATCATTGAAAAAGGGCCCGTTCATCGAATTCAAGCTGGAAAAGCGGATCCTTGATATGAACAGCAAAGGTGAGAAGAAGGTGGTGAAAACCTGGTCGAGAAGCTCGATGATCTCTCCTGA
>CAIUQW010000393.1 GCA_903901395.1 uncultured Chlorobiales bacterium
AGCGTATAGACGAGCGTCACGGTGCCGATGATGATGATCGAAAGCGGCAGCGACCAGCCAGTGACCACCTGCACCACCACGCCCGCCGCCAGAAAGCGGATCGCGTCGCCGAGCGTTCGGGTGACGAGGAAGACGACCGACGCGACCTTCTGCATCTGCACGCCAAAGCGGATGCCGATAACCTGGTAAATGGAGCTGACGCCGTGTTTGAAATAGATCGGCAACAGGATGGCGCTGACCAGAATCCTGCCGACGATGTAGCCCATCGCAAGTTGCAGGAAGGTCCAGTCGCCTCGATATGCCACGCCGGGCACGCTCACGAAGGTCAGCACCGAGGTTTCGGAGGCGACGATGGAGAGCATCGCCGCGATCCACGGAAGCTTGTGGCCGCCGAGAAAGTAGTCGCTGGTGCTTTTGTTGCTTTTGCCATGCCAGAGGCCGAAGAGCGTGTTTCCGACGAGAAACAGGATGACAATGGCAAGGTCGATAGGCTGCATAAGATTTCCGGATCGGTTGTCAGTACAGATGGAAATTGGGCTTGATCGCCGCGAACGCCGCTTCATCCTTCTCCCACGAAGCGATGACGGTTTCCGCCGGAGCGCCGCCGAGGATCATAGAGCGGATCGCGCCGCTTCCGGCAAGCAGGTCGAAGGCCGGTATGTCGTCCCGGAACTCGTACACGCCGTCGAGGAATCTGAGCTTGTCGGGATACAGCTCCCGCAAGGCGCAGGTCATGGCGACCGCCGTGGCGAAGGGGCGGAAGCTGGCGTGATCGGTCACGTGCAGGTAGATGCCGCCAATTGCTTCGTTGCCGTATTTGTGGAAGGTCGGGCGGAACCAGGTCGGCCTGAAAATGACCCCTTCGAGCGGCATCGAGGTGAGTCGCGCGGCAAGCTCGAACGGATCGACGAATGGCGCGCCGCTCAGGAGAAAAGGCGTGGTGGTGCCGCGTCCCTCCGAAACATTCAGCCCCTCGAAGAGGCACATGCCGGGATAGACCTCGGCCACCTGGAAAGTCGGCATGTTGGGCGACGGCGGCACCCAAGGCAGGCCGGTCTCCGGGAAGAGCATCTCGCGCGCCCAGTTCTGCATCGTGACGACGCTCAGATTCAGGTCGAGCTTCTTGTAATCGCGATAAAAATGGGCGATCTCTCCTGCGGTGAGGCCGTGGCGCACCGGTGCCGGTATCACGCCGACGAAAGAGTGGAACGCCGGGTCGAGTTGCGGCCCCTCGATCATCGCGCCGCCGAGCGGGTTCGGGCGGTCGAGCACCATGATCTCGATGTCCAGCCCTTCAGCGGCCTCCATGAAGAGCGCGAGCGTGTTGACGTAGGTGTAGTAGCGTGAGCCGACATCCTGAATGTCGAAGAGCACGAGATCGAGTCCTTCGAGCAGCTCGCGGGCCGGGGCGAGCGTCTGCTCGCTGTCTCCGTAAAGGCTCACGATTTCGCAACCGGTGTCAGGCTGATGACCGACGGCGATCTGATCCTGCTCGACGGCGAAAAGGCCGTGCTCCGGCGAGAAGATTCTCGTCAGCCCCACTCCAGCGCGGCGAAGCAGCGTCCACGAATATTCGAGCTGTATCGACACCGAGGTCTGGTTGGCGATCAGGCCGATGCGCCGGTTTTTCAGCAGTTCGGGATTCTGGAGCAGTATGTCGAGACCGTTGATGACCATGCCGTTGCTGTTTGCGCTGTCGGGAATTTACAATGGAATGCGGATGCCTGGCGCGGCGATTGCGTTCCGGAGCGTCTCGCCGTGCTCGATGACCGTGCCGGGCAGAAGCACCGAGTGTTCCACAACAGCCCCGGCGGAAATCGCGCAGTTCGCGCCGACCACCGAATTTTCGACGCGGGCATCGGGGCTGATCGAGGCATCATCCGAAATCATCCCCGGAAAGAGGCCGATTGCCGATTTCATTCGCTCCGCAAGCTGAAGAATACGCAAATTATCGTCGAGGTTCGCGCGGTAAAAGTTCGGCAGGGTTCCAATATCCTGCCACAATCCGCGATGCTCGAAAGAGGCGAGACCTTCGTTGTCCACCAGTCCGAGAAAGCCGGTTTCGACGATGCCGGAAAACTCCGCTTTCAGGTGCCGGAATATCTCCGGAGTAAACACCCCCGTGCCGGTATAGATGAAGGGAGAGAGGAGGCCCGTGCCGCGCTGGTTGCGCAAATCGAGGACTCGTCCATCGCGCACGCCGATCTGGCCGATCTCGGCGGCCATTGGCGTTTCGTGCAAGGCGAGCGTGCCGCCACAGCCGGAGCGGCGATGCGCGGCGATCATCGTCGTCAGGTCGATGTCGCTGATGATGTCGCTGTTGATGAGCACGAAATCACCGTCGTCAAGCAAGTGCTCGCACTTCTTCAGCCCGCCGCCGGTGCCGAGAATTTCGCGTTCCTCCGAAAGCACGATTTCAAGACTGCCGAAATCATGCTGGTCGAAAAAGCGCTGGAGGCTTTCCGGGTGGTGGTGGATGTTGATGATGGCCTTCCGAATGCCCGCCGCCTTGAGCAGGAAGAGCGAGTAGCAGAGGCTCGGCACGTTCAGCACCGGCACGAGCGGCTTGGGTATCGAGTCGGTCAGCGGCTGCAGGCGAGTGCCGAAACCGGCGGCAAGGACGAAGGCGTTCATCGCGAAATTCCCGGCATGATCGGTTCGAGCAGGCGGCCCGCTTCGGCCAGTTCAGGCCGGGCGGCGATGTATTCCCGGAGGTAGCCGAGCGTTGGCGCGATACTGTGCTCGAAAGCGCGGTTGCCGATCACGGCAGTCTGGTAGCAGAAGGTCCCGACCGCCTTGACGTTACGCTGGAAGGCCATCAGGTCGAACAGCCGGAGATATTCCGACTCGTCCATCGCCGTCAGTCCCGCAAGGCGGAGCTGCTCGAAGTGGTAGCGCTTCAGTTCATCGACCAGCTCCGAGTCGAGCCGGACGTAAGAATCGCGAAGCAGCGACACGGCGTCGTACTGCGGCAGGCCGAGCCGGGCGTCCTGGAAGTCGATGATGACCGGTTCATCGCGGAAGAGCATGATGTTGCGGCTGTGAAAATCGCGATGATTCAGCACGAAGTGCTCCGGCAGCACCAAAAGGTCGGTGATGGCGAGAATCTCGTCGCGCAGTCGCGTTTGCGCGTCCGCGTCGATGCGTCCTTTGAAATAACCGTTCAGTCCGTGTTCGATGAAGAAATCGAACTCGAACATCAGCTTGTCGTGGTCGAAACTCAGCAAGAAGGGAATTGTCGTGTCGGTGGTATTTCCGCCGGGTCTGATCGACTGAATTCTTACGAGAATGTCGATGATCTGGCGATAACGTATTGCCAGCCGGTCGCGGTCGAGCTGCGGCACTTCGTCTTGAAGCATCAGGTCGCCGCAATCTTCGAGAAGCAGAAGTCCTCGTTCGTGCGCCATACCGAGTAACTCGGGCACACGAATTCCGTATCGGGCGAAAAGATCGCGAACGATCAGAAACGGATAGCTTTGCGGTTTGACGGATTTGAATGCAGGATCGGCGCAGACGACCGATGCACCGCGCGGGCTGCTCACTCTGAAGTATTGCCGGTTCGAGGCGTCGCCTTTGATGGTGCTGATTTCGAGCTGCGCCCGTTCTCCGGGCGGATAGAGGAGGCGAATCGATTCCTGGAGTTCCATGTGCAAGTGACGGGTGAATGCGGAGCCCGAAAAAAAAAGCACCTTACGCGGTAAGGCATAAGGTGCTCGAAAATCGGGAAAGGTTCCTTACTTTTTCGGTGCGATCGCGGAAGAAACGCTCTGGAGAACCTGGGTGGCGGCGCCAGCGAAGTTGCCGATCAGGTCGGTAGCGGTTTTGGCGAGCGGCTCGGCAACGTTTGCCAGGGCGTTCAGTGCATTGTTGGCCACGTCAACCTGAAGCTGGAAGACTTTGCCGAAGGTTTCGGTAAGGGTGTTGATTGCACCCGATACATCGATGTTTGATCCGTTTGACATGATGCGTCTATGTTTTGATTGTTAGAAAGCACTTAAGAGAAATTTTTTCACACTCAAGCAAGCTTTCGTGATGATGGGAGAAAGCTAATATATTTTAAACAGTTGCGCAAGGGTAGGGAGGTAAAAAACGTACTGACGATCTTTGCTTTCGTCAAGAATCGAACGTCAGTAGAGCGTGTCTGGGAGTGACGAAAATACCCGGTTTCCACGCTTCTGAAAAGCCGGAGCACTCAGTCGTAAATGATTTCAGGAATGACGTTTCCGGTTCGTTGCGTTTGCGGGCGGCAGGCGATTGTCATGCGGGGCAGTCGAGGCATGAGCCAGATACGGCGCGTTTCGAGTTTTGCCAAAGCAGGAAAACGATCCGTTTTATAGCCATGCTTGCGGAATGGTGATTGCGGGCGTCTCTCGTTCAGCCGCAATCAGTTCGATTTTTTATTCTGCGACTTGCCGATGAATCTGTTGAGCAGGAGTACCACGAAGATTCCGCCGATGAAGAAGCCGAGGGGAGCGTAAATGGTCGTGTAGTTGAAAGAATCGGTCATGGCTGATGCGTTTTGATTGCATGGCAGTTACCTGTGCGGTAACCGTTTTTTCACCGCTCAAAATAAAGAAAAAACAGTCATTCCAACAGCGATTTACCGGGTAAAGCGGTTGCCCATCCGGCTTTTTTTGCTCTCCGGCCGGGAGAAAAACCGGGGAACTCTTGTATTTTGAATCATGTTCATGGTAAAATCATAGAAAATCATTTCAAGTTCAGCAGAGCAGTACTTATGGAGGTTGTTGGAAGAAGCAGAGCCAAAGTGGTCATCGAATCGCATCTGAACGAATCGGTGGTCTATTTCTCCGATCATGTCAGGATACTCAAGTGCAATCCCTATTGCACCGGCGTTACCTACCTGAAGGAGCATGGCGTCTATCAGTGGATTTTTCAGGTGAACGATCCTCGTGAAAATCCCATCACGGCGGTGTTTTTCGTGACGCAGAACGAGCAGCATCTCGATGAGTCGGGTACCGTTCCGGCAGGCCCTGTTTCACCGGAGGAGAGTTTTCCCGAAAGCGCGGCGTCGGGCAGGTGCATCCAGTGGGTCAACGCCCCGAAAGTGCCCGATGTGCCGCTGAACGAAAAAAATACTTTTATCGGACAGGCCAATACGAGGATTTGCCTCTATCATCTGGACAATCAGCGCACCGAGGTGCATTTCGAAACCGACATCACGCTCGACTTCGAACTCTCCTTTCCGCTCAACCTCATGCCGGAGGGCATCCTGAAATTCATGACCGAGACGATCATGTCCAAGATCATGCAGCAGGCCACCGAGAGCATGCTCTGCCAGGTGCAGAACGACCTGTGCTGCACCGCCTCCGAGCTGAACGCTTCGGGCGGCAAGGTCGAGCACTGATAGCGGTTTTCAAAGATTCCCTGTGCGGCTGATCTCTTTTTGTTGCACAGGGATTTGTTTTTTTGTAAGTTATACCCTTACGGGGTATAGGTATTTTAAGCTGTCTTTCTGCTTAGTTAGAAACAAGGGGCAACGCAATGAATGAAGAGTACCGGATGGACGACGTGATCGTCAGGCTCAAAAAAGTGAACGGTCAGGTTCAGGCATTGATCAGAATGATCGAAAGCCAGGAGGAGTGTGAAAAGGTGGTGACTCAATTTCAGGCGGCCAAGGCGGCGCTTGACAACACCTTTTCCCTCGTGCTGAACCGGAATCTGCAGAACTGCCTGAACAGGCAGGATGCGGGAAGCGTGGAAAAGATTATCAAACTCATATCGAAACAGTAGATGACCAGGATAGCAACCAGAAAGGTTCTCGCCCTGCTTGCGGCGGGTCTCGTGACCTGTTCGCAGGCCGATGCGGCAACCATGAAGCTTTCGCTCGACGACGCGCTGAAGATGGCGCATGAACGGAACTCGATGCTCAAGGCGGCTCGCGCCAAAATCGATCAGGCCGACGCCCGGATCGAGCAGACTCGCCAGGGTTTCCTGCCGAAGGTGACGCTCTCCGAAACCGTGCTGGAAACCAACGATCCCGGCGCAGTGCTGGTGAGCAAGCTCCAGCAGGAGAGCGTGTACTACAATATGGCTACCGGTGATATGGGGGATTTTACTTTGAAAAATCTCAACCATCCGGGGGCGATCACCGATTTTCAGACCTCGCTTCAGGTGATGCAGCCGATCTTCAACAAAGACGCCTCCATTGGCCGCTCGATGGCCCGGAGCGCCCGCAAGGCGCAGGGTTTCATGACCGACCGCGCCGTGGAAACCATCGACCTGAACGTCAAGAAAGCCTATTACGGTCTTATTCTTGCCAAAAAGAATCTCGACGCCACCGAGCAGTCGATCCGCATCATGCAGGGCTACAGCAGCGAAGCCGCCCGCGGTTACGCCGCCGGTCTGGTGACCAAGTCCGACAAGCTCTCCACCGAGGTGCGCCTCGCCGAGCTGCGTGACCAGAAGCTCCAGATTCAGGACGCGATCCGCAATGCCGAGGATGCGCTCCGCACGATGCTTGCTCTCGGCCCCGGCGATACCGTCCAGCCGGTCGGCGATCTGACGGTCGATGCGAAGTTCGCAGCTTCGAAGGCCAGCGCCGAGGGGCGCAGCGACCTCAAGGCGCTCGCGGCTTTTCAGGAGGTGACTGGCTACCAGCACGACATGGCTCGCGCGCAGTATATGCCGAGGGTGAACGCTTTCGCCCAGCAGAACTGGCACGACAACTCCATTTTCGGCACGGAAGGTTCGAGCTGGACCATCGGCCTGAACGTGCAGTGGAACATCTTCGACGGCATGGCAACCAAAGGCAAGGTTGAGGAGACCAGGGCGCAGGCGATGGAGGCCCGGTACAACTACGAAGCGGCAAAGCAGCAGAGCGACATGGAGATCGATGTGGCTCGCCGCACGCTCGTCACCTCCCGCGAGCGTATCGCGGTGGCTGGCAAATCGCTCGAAGCGGCCAAGGTCAGCTTCGACTTCATCGGCGAGCAGTTCAGAACCGGCATGGCGATGAGCTTCGAGCTGCTCATGCGCGAACAGGCGTGGACATGGGCCAAGATGCGCCTCAACCAGGCGAAGTACGATTACTGCATCGCCAGAAGCGAACTTGAATATTACAGCGCTCACTGAAATCCGGTTCGGCCCGATCGGGGCATGAACGTAAAATTGTGCGTCGTGCATCCATCCCCTCCGTGACAGCGTCAGCCGTCACTGACCGGGTCACGACGCAGATCGAGTCGCCCTCCGCAACACCGCGAGAGGGCGCGAGAGTTACAACAGACAAGTACACGCAAGACAGAGCGAAGGAGGCTCTACACCAATGAATGAAGGTATAGCCGGCAGGCTTGCAAAGCAGTTCATCAACTCGAAGATTACGCCGCTTCTCATGCTGGCCTCTCTTCTGGTCGGCATCATGGCGACCTTCATGACGCCGCGCGAAGAGGAACCGCAGATCGTCGTGCCGATGGTCGATATTTACATTCCTTACCCCGGAGCCACCGCCGCCGAGGTGCAGGAGCGCGTGGCCAAGCCAATCGAACGCGCCGTGACCGAGATCAAAGGGGTCGATTACGTCTATTCGACCGCGATGCCCGACTTCGCGCTCGTCACCGTTCGCTACAAGGTCGGCGACAGCGCCGAGGAGAGCATGGTCAAGCTCTGGGCGACTTTGATGAAGTACATGGACAAGATGCCGCCCGGCGTGCAGATGCCGCTCATCAAGAAGGTCTCCATCGACGACGTGCCGGTACTCAACCTCACCATCTGGAGCAAGGACAAGAGTCCGTTCGAGCTTCGCCGGATCGCCACGCAGATGGCCGATCAGGTCAAGCAGACCGAGAATATCGGTGATGTCGAGATCAAGGGCGGCCTGAAGCGTCAGGTGCGGGTGATGCTCGACAAGGGCAAGCTCATGCGTTTCAATATCACGCCGCTCCAGATTGCCCGCCAGATTCAGAGCACCAACAGTCAGATGACCTCGGGTGATTTCAAGGATATGAACGAGGCGATTGTCGTCAAATCGGGCAAGTTCCTGCAAAGCAAGGAGGATGTCGGCAACATCGTGGTCGGCATTTATGGCGCCGCGCCGGTAATGCTGAAAGATGTGGCCGAAGTCACCGACGGCCCCGAAGAGGTCAACAACTACACCGAGTTCGGCTGGGGCGCAGCTTCAGGCAATAAAGACAAGTCCGACTATCCCGCCGTCACGCTCACGGTGGCAAAGCGGCAAGGCGCGGATGCGACCATGCTCGCTAATAAGGTGATGGAGAAGGTCGCGGGGATGAAGGGTTCGGTCATTCCGGCGGATGTGACCGTGACCGAGACGAGGAACTATGGCGAGACCGC
>CAIUQW010000394.1 GCA_903901395.1 uncultured Chlorobiales bacterium
CCGACGAGGTTCTGAAAAACGATGCCATAAACGAGCATGGCCACGCCCAGGATAGCACGAACGGCACGATCTTTTTGCCCCATATTTTTCTTCATGGTTGCTCCGTAAAGGTTGATGATCAGGATTGAACATGTTGACACACCGCGCTCAATAATCTGTTTCACAACCCCGATTCGGGTTGCAGGCAAAGATTTTCGACGCGGCTGTGGATTACTGCTTGCTGAACTTGCAGCTGTGGAAATATACAAAAAGATCGTCGAGAAAAACGACCGCCACCGATCCTTCTGCCTTCATCGACAGTTCAGAAATTGTCAACCGGCGAGCAGGCGCTGACGTCACGGCTGTGGACGGATTAGCAACCATGCCACGGATTTGTTGTATATTTGCGATGGTTTGAATTCGCTGCTCGCACGGTCGGCAACCGGAAAAAACAGTATCCGCCGCCCGACTTCCGCATCAGTCAACGCAACACGTGCTGGCGGAGAGCGACAAGTTGTAACCTGTTTTTCGGGAGGTCACTATCACCTACGCACATTTACCCGCTGGATATATCGTTGGCAAACTTCTTTCCGGCAGATTCGAACGCAGAATCGAATCATATCCACGCTACTGGTTCTGGGGGCTGCTCGGCTCGATCACGCCCGACCTGGACTATCTTTATCTTTATCTGTTCGATCCCCAGAAATATGACCACCACTATTACCCCACGCATTTCCCGGTTTTATGGTTCATGATGCTCGCAGGGTCGGTACTCTGGCTTCTTTCAAGCAAAAACAGCCAGAATGCCGTTTTTGCATTCATCTTCGCGCTGAACAGTTGCGTTCACCTGATGCTGGACACCTTGTCAAACCAGATTTTCTGGCTGGCCCCATACTCATTCAGCGGGTTCAGCGGAGATTCGCTGCTTAGAAAAATAGCGCCATCGATCGTGGATGAGCATCCTTACTGGAGCTACGCCATCGAAGCGATAATCATCGTTCTGGCCGTGTATCTTTTTTCAATAGAGCGAAAAACCAGCGAGAGGGCTTCCAGAGATTTTTCAGTAGAAGAGCCTGGGACTGGCGGGCAATGAACCTCAAGGTCAACGTTGTTGCCGATAATCGCCTGCCGTCAGGCAGTAACGAGCATCATGAATTTTTAAGCCACTCGATTGCTTCAGCGCGATCCATAAAGGCCTTCATGGTGAAGGCTAACGTAAAATTACCAGCTTCCTCGCAAAAAAGCTGCGCCATGGCATGATGCAAGCTTGTCGAAGTCACTACCGCAGTCTTCGTTCTTGTCGCATTTTTGGGATAATAAGCCTTGACCAATTGAAGCAACTCGAACATGCTGATATTCGAAAAATCACACTCGCATCCCTCAAAGACCCAGATCGAGTTCTTGAATGGATATTCAGGATGCATGAATATGTCCCTCAAAGCCTGAAAAAGCTGCTTCTGATCGACAGATCCTGCAAATATCACACTGAGATAACTGGTTCCGGTTTCAATAACGTGCATGAATCGAAGAGTTTACGAAAGATGTTTCCGGCTTGATTTACTGATTTATTAGCACATCCCAAGCAAGAATATTGTTGGCTTATGAATTTTTCCTGAATGAATATTTAGAGCTTATTCGTAAATAATATTTACTTTTCGGAAAGCAATGATTGCTGCTGCCATATAGAGCAACGCCTCGTATCTCTCGTTGAGTTTTTCAAAACGCACCAGAATTTTTCTGAACCGGTTGAACC
>CAIUQW010000395.1 GCA_903901395.1 uncultured Chlorobiales bacterium
ACTGATCTTTTTTATAAAATTTTGTCATAGCCACAAGCATCAAGGTTTGAGTGAGATGAGAATAAAACGAAGCATAACAAATCAGTAGCGGTACTTCAAAATACAGCTTGCGCATGTCATTAATGCTTACGTTGAGCATAGGATAGGTGTACATGGTATAGATTTTATAGATAATAACATAACCAATGAGAGTGCCGATGCTGACCCTTATCGACGTCCAGGCTTTTCGCTGTGCGTCGCGTTTACCTCGTCCCATGTATGAGCCGCGCGTCATGAGGATCGAGAAAACGGCGACAAGAGTCATCAGCGTTGTAATACCAGTGATCAATACTGGCGAGAAAATGTTATACACCCCATCTTCAACCTCATACTGTTCCAACGGGATGGTCTGAAAAATGAAGTTAAAAAGAGGGAAAAAAACCGAAATCACCGCAACAAGCCCCAAAAAGGCGGTACGAATTCCGATGAAATCGCGAAAATCCTGTGAAAATCTTGCTTCTTTTTGCGGATACACCACATCTACCCCCACTATCTATTGATCATTATTGCGCCACAAACAATAACTGTAAAAGGAATCTGAGAAAAGGTTGGGTCATTCTGAGTGAAACGAGCTGTTTATAAAAGACATCTTATTTTACAAAAACAACTTCTGGATATTTCTCCCAACAACTCCGAAGAAAAATGACAACACAATTAAGCGATGCATTAACGACCCTGGACTCTTTGAATTTCGTAAATAATAAATATAACACCAAGCACTGATTATAGAGATTCTGTACAAGAGTCACAGCTATCCATTTTGCTTCTCATAAAAGCGCCTTACTCACAAGTCTGCTGGAGGACAAAGGCGTGTAACGCAAATTTTATAGCGTTCTCAAAACTATCATCCCGATGTTCGAGAGTAGCCCACGGCTTATGCCCGATGGCCTTTTTCTCGCAACGGTGGATGTTGCGGTTCCAATGTAAACTGTAGGGGAAAATATCTGATCATGCCAGTGTTATTTAGGTAATGCTAACTGTAGGCGTTCGTCAGAAAAACGTGGGTTGCTGCGCACTGGTCATCGTGGCGATGTAGCGATTCACGTCGAATTTCCTTGCGCAGCCGCTGGCATTCATGTACCTGATCTTGCCGTAGACCGGACGCTCGCTCCAGGGGCGGTCATGCAGGCCGCCAATCGACCAGGCCACGCCTGCGTAGCCGTTCGGGTCGCGTCCATCAAGGGCGTACCGGTCGTTCAGCCAAAGGGCAGTTTCGAATGCCGCCGCAGGACTCGGACTCCATTCGAGAATCTTCTTTGCCCAGTACATGCGCATGTAGCCATGCATCATGCCCGATTCAAGAAGCGACAGCTGGGCGGCGTTCCAAAGAGGATCGTGGGTTTTGGCGGCTTCTAACTCCTCCGGGGTATAGAGATAGTCGCGCTGATCAGCGGCGTGCTCCATCAGGGTCGCTTTCGCCCACTCCGGAATGGCGTCGAACGTGTCGTATTTATCGTTGTAGAGGCAGTAGTTTTCCGCAAGCTCGCGGCGTATGAACAGCTCCTCGATGAAGGCCTCCCGGTTCTCCCGCGACGCCTCGCATCTTGCCGCCTCGTAAGCGGCGTGCTGGGCACTGAGCTGGCCGAAGTGCAGGTATGGCGACAGCCCAGAAACGGCCTCGGCGTTGGGATCATTACGCTTGTCGGCATAGCGGTCGAGCACCTTGTCGAGAAACAGGCGCAAGCGCTTTTCCGCCGCCGCCGTTCCCGGCGTGATACCGCTGACCGGCATCACCGAGCGATCAATGTCAAGCATGTCGAGCAGATCATCCCATTTCACCGGCTGACAAAAATTCAGGCTGTCCGGCTGGCAGGAGGCTTCGGGCTGTGGAAAGGAGGTGCAAAACGATCTGTGCAGGGCATCGAGCCTCGGCCTGATCGTGCGCGCGGCGTACTCCTGTTTGGGAGAGGCGAGCCAGCAAGGGACGATGTTGTGGGCATCGACCTCGTAGATGGCGCAGGAGAGCGAAGCTGAGGCGTTTCTTTTCCATTGCCGCACAAGCGTCAGCGGTGAAAAGTCGCTCACCACCAGCCCTGCCCGCCGCTCCTCGGCGTAGGCCGGCAAGGTTACACCTGGTTCGCCGAAGAGTACAGTCATCGGAATTCCGGCTTCCCGCAGGGAGCGTTCCACTTCGGCAAGTCCTTTGAACATAAAGTCGTAATGCCGTAACGGCGCACCCAGAAACGACGGGGCGAGGGTGAAAACCACTTCGAGCGGTTGTTGCAACAAGCGGGCTTTATGACAAGCGAAGAGCAGCGCCCAGTTATGCTGAAAACGCTGGTCTCTCGACATCCAGTAAATGACAGGGCCTTTCTGATCCTGCCTCAGGTTCAGCCTCCGCGCCCGGCGCTGATCGATTTCATGGCCGCTGTTCATCGTCTCTGATTACGCTTATGTTTGCAGT
>CAIUQW010000396.1 GCA_903901395.1 uncultured Chlorobiales bacterium
CATCGGTAGCGGTGGCCAAAAAGCTGGTCAAGAGTTCGATTGAATTGTATAACAACAAAAGACTTCATACGGCCTTGAACTATCGAACGCCAAGTGAAGTCCATGCAGCCTAAAATCTGTCAACTATTTCAGGACGGGACAATGGCGGATAAAACATCTGAACAAACGATTGCCATAAATCGCATGGGTTCCATTTTATCATGATACATCTGCATGATAAAATCATTCAAGGATAAGGAAACCGTGGACATCTTTAACGGCAGACCAACAAAATCCGCATTGATAATTTGTCCGCTTCAAATCTTGAATGTTGCTTTTAGAATACTGGGATATATGCCTTCTAAATATCATCAGATTCTTTGAGATACCAGGTTGGATTCCTGGCTATATCTATCTGACCTTATCCCGGAAAAACTGCCTGAAGTTCTTACCAAGGCCTTTAGACTGAAGTTCATACTATTCAACAGCTTCGTCGAATTCCTGAATCGCGATTTCATGAATTCTAATCTTCATGATACAAACTGTCAAAATCGATTAATTTCGATTTTCCGGTTTTTACGGTTTCTATCCTGTTCTTGACCTCAGTTATCCATTTATCCCTGATTTTTTCATCTTCGTGTTCAATGCTTGCCAGTATAAGCTGAGCGAATTCGACTCGTTCATTAGGCGACATTGCCAACGTTTGATCTAATAATTCTTGCTTCATAATTATCTCCTGTTTATCCTTTTCATTACATCTTCAACCGGTGACGCCTGAATTTTGCCTTCTTTATAAGCGTCAAGCCTTGATTCGAATTTTGTTGCCCAAGCGGCATCTACTTTGGTTTTGTGAGGCGCATCGAAACTTTGAAAGAGGCGTTCTATCAGTTCAACTCTTTCAACCGGAGAAAACTCAAGGGCATCTTGCATTATTTTTTCGGCAGCTGTCATAACTCACTTGAGTATCGTTTAATTTATGGAAAAGTAGCAATCAAGCATTCTAATAACAAGATGTATTTGCAACTCATTAAATATTAAAAAGATAAATCTACCATTTGCCGTACTAACTCCCCTGAAAAGCCTAATTCACTAACCAAATTTTTAGAAAAAACATCCATTAATGCTGCATAAAAGTAACCTTCTGGTGAATTGGTTTCAAACACTTTTTCGATCACATCAGCAGTTTTTTTGCCACCTTGTCTGTTTTTGAGGAGAAGCCGAGTTTTCTCCAGCGCCTCTTTTACTCCAAGACCATTATGGATCATAATATTACGCATTTCGACGAGAGCATCTGCATTCTCTCTTGATATGTTTAAAATAGATGCGACACGATTACGTGATAGTGTTTTGCCCCCGTCAAGAATTTCAAGATAAACAAACGCATTCAATAACCTGACATTCAAAGTTCCTATGTTAGAAAAGGCTTCAATTAGAAAGTGTTTGCTTGGTTGCAAAGGATTGGTTACTAATTTCTGGAAAACTTTTTTGTATATCGCAGGGTCTGCAGCCAAGAGGCCATATGAAATTGCTTGATTTGGTGGGGTCAAATTTATGCTAATTTCTGAATGACTTCTTATGAAGTGAACAAAAGATTTTCGTCTTAAAAACAGCGATAATGCAACTTGAAGATTATCTAAATACTTCGTTAAATCTATCTTTGAACTCACACATCGCACATATTTATTCAATAGCGTTCCATATCCAAAAGTATGAATACGCATCTCTTCTCCATCTAAATTTATAGAAAAGTCAAATTCTCTTCTTGGCTCGCAATGAAAAAGTATTTCAGAACCTTCATCTAAAACAACTCCATCAATCTGAAACATAATTTTTGAACTTAATGGCTTTAGTTCAATTTCATACACATCTTTCGAATGCGATTCAATGCCCAGAATATTTGCAAGGCTGGAGTTTGTAATACCCTTATCCTCTGAACCCATTGCTTGATGGAGCGAATATAACTGAAAAGGGCCTAATTCTTTGGCAAGAAAATTATGGCTTTCGTGCTTTATAATAACATCTTGAAGAAAGATGTTATTCTTTGTTGCAAAAAAGAATCCAATAAAACCATTTTGCAAATCTTCATCCTTTTCAAAAATGAAACAACGACCATTCTCGAGATCAAAAGATACAAGCACATTAAATGCTTGATTACCCTCGGCCATAATTGCCGATCCTTGAAGTATTATCATTGAAATAAAGGTTAATAAAAAATCATTTTATCATGAATTTCACAAGTATTCGATACGTCGATAAAAAATCAATCAAAAAATCCTCATATGCCAATGTAGTGTTTCAACCGAAAAAAGCCATATGAATGACTGACGCTTGCCTGTTCGTCGATAATCCTGTGGAGAAGAAAGGGCAGGCGCGGAGACCTGCCCCTACGGGAGAAGAGTCACCACCGTTTACTTCACCACCGGTGGGAATTGGGCCATGATTTTTGTGACCACCTCGTCGATCTGCCGGTTTAGCTGTATTGATGAATCGTAATCCTTCAGGATGCCTCGCGCGATGCCTGTCCAGGCGATTTCGTCGCTTTTGGCGTCGATGATGTCGATAATGAGCGTGCCCTCTTCATAGTAGCTCACTGCCGGATAGGGAAAGGGATCGTACCAGAAGCTCGTGTAGCCGCGACGGCCCCAGCGGTGGTAGTAGCCGCTGCTGTAGGCGAAGCTGACCGGCGGACTTACGACTACCCGCTCGCGGACTCTCGCGTGGGGCGACACCGTGAAATCGACCGGGCCGCTCTCTTTCAGCACGAAGCCTTTCGCGGCCAGTTCGCGATCGACCGCCGATTTGATGTGCTTGTAGATCAAGGGATTACGGGCGAGGATGTCGTCGCTGACTCCGGCGCTGCCCTCGCTCGACCACCGGTAGGTTTTGTAATGCTCGAAAGGCATCGAACGGTCATAGTCGCTGACGACCGTGTATGACGAACACCCCGCAAGCGTCAGCAGGGCGATCAACGGGAAAATCCAGAATCGCGTTCGCATGGTAACACCTCGTCTGTCTCGGTTTGAAGTAAATGGCTTTGTCTCTCTGCAAATTTTTCGACGTCAACAGCAGTCAAATCCAGCAACGCTCGTTCAGCCGGATAAAATCCGAAAAAGGAAAAAGCCCGGCAGCCACAAGAAAGAATCATGCTCCGTCGAGCGTATTACTTCATGAACAAATGATGCCGGAGATTGTCTGGCCTGTCTTTTTTATGATTAATACGGAGTATTTTTATGGATATTGGCGGTCCGGAGTTGTTGCTTATCTTTGCGGTTATACTGGTGCTGTTTGGCGGCCAGAAGATCCCGGAGCTGGCCAAGGGGCTTGGCAAGGGGGTCAGGGAGTTTAAAAAAGCGCAGGCCGACATCGAATCGGAGTTTCACAAGGCGGTCGATGAGGTTTCGGAGGGCGCCAGGCAGGCCGGAAGTACGGAGACGAAGGGTTAGAGGCCCTTGTAACATCAATGCATATTGGCGGTTTCAGCGGCAAGGCTGTGAGTCTGAATCCTGAACAGAGCCACAGAACTGAAATCATAATGCCGCTTTCACCATCGCAGAAAATAACGAGATATTACGTTCGCTCACTGATAGCCATTACAGCCAGAATTGCTCTCGCTTTTGCGATCTGCTTCATTCTTTATGAAGCGACCATTCCGCATCCCATTCCACCGCCGGTAATGGACTACGGAGACAAACTCCTTCACGCATCGGCTTTTTTCGCGCTGGCATTTCTCACGGATATGTCATTTCCGTCCAGAAGGCACCTGCTGGGGAAAGTGATCTTCCTTTTGGGGTTTGGAATCTTGATTGAATGGATTCAGTCTTTCCTGCCCTGGCGAAGCGCCGATGTGGCGGATTTTCTTGCTGACTGTACCGGCATCGCAGTGTGCATGATTCCGGCACACCTGATACGCGCGGCGATACGCCACTTCGAGAAATGACAGGCACGTCGCGACCCGGCAGATCGCGACGTGCGAGAAGAGTCAGAGCCTGACCGGAATTCCCCGTTCGCGAAGGTACTCCTTCGCCTCGCGGATCGAGTATGTGCGAAAGTGGAAGATCGAGGCAGCCAAGGCGGCATCGGCGTGACCGTCCGTAAATCCCTTGTAGAGATGTTCGAGGTTGCCCGCGCCGCCGGAGGCGATCACCGGAATGTGCACGGTGGTCGAGATCATCTTGAGGATTTCGTTGTCGTATCCCTCCTGCGTGCCGTCGCGATCCATGCTGGTCAGCAAAATTTCACCCGCGCCGAGTTCCTGCACCTTGTGCGCCCACTCGACCGCTTCATATTCAGTCGGCTTTTTGCCGGAGTGGGTATGGACGATGTAGCGCCCATCGACCTTTTTTACGTCAATCGCCACCACGACCGCCTGCGAACCGAACCGTTCGGCGATGCGCGAGATCAGCTCCGGTTCGCTGACCGCCGCCGTGTTGACCGACACCTTGTCCGCTCCGTGCAGGAATGCGTCGCGCGCCCGCTCGACCGAGCTGATGCCGCCGCCAACCGTGAGCGGAATAAAGACTTCGCCTGAAACTTTCAGCACCTCTTCGAGGGTTGTCCTTCTCGATTCGAGCGATGCGGAGATGTCGAGAAAGACCAGCTCGTCGGCCATTTCGCTGTTGTAGAACCTCGCCTGTTCGAGAATCGAACCTGCATCCCTGAGACCTTCGAAATTGATGCCTTTGACCACCCGTCCGTCGCGGACGTCAAGGCAGGGTATGATACGTTTGGCTAACATCGTCTGGAATTGGTTAGGCCAGGCTTTTCGGCAGCGGGCCGGAGTCTGACCATGTAAATCACGAACTTTGAATCTGCCGCAATATATTAAAGTCTTCTTATATTGAGCCGCATTCAAAGCAGTTACAGAGAAAAGGAGAATCAACCATGAAATTTCCTGTTTGCGAATTCGCCGAATCCGAAGAGGGCTTCTATTCCCAATGCGCAAGCTGTCCCATCGAGTCGAATCAGGCCGGATGCGCCCTCGATGAGCAAAAGGACGGCACCTATATCTTCACCGGCGAGACTCCGCATGGCGGCGTCAAGGCGGTGTTCTATTTCAAGAACGATGCAGGCGACCAGGTGGCCAAGCAGGATGCGGTGCATGTTGAAATCCATGAGTTCGACGAACACGATCTGCTGGTCGCCATTCTGTATGGCATGGTCGATCCCGAAGGGATGATCTACCTGAAAAAGTCCTGAGACGGCAACTGACGCTTCGCCGCTGCGCACAACTCCATCAAGGCATTCATACGATGTTCGATATACACAATCCAACGACCGACCACCGCGATATGAGGGACCTCACCATCATCGGCGGCGGTCCCACAGGCATTTTCGCGGCGTTCCAGTGCGGCATGAACAATATCAGCTGCCGCATAGTCGAGAGCATGTCGCAGCTTGGCGGCCAGCTCGCGGCGCTCTACCCGGAGAAGCATATCTATGACGTGGCTGGCTTTCCTGAAGTTCCGGCCATCGACCTGGTCGAGAGCCTCTGGAAGCAGGCGGAACGCTACAATCCCGACGTGGTGCTCGGCGAGACCGTGACCAAATACACCAAGCTCGACGACGGAACGTTCGAGACCCGCACTGACTCGGGCAATGTCTACCGTTCGAAGGCACTGCTCATCGCGGCGGGCCTCGGCGCGTTCGAGCCGCGCAAGCTGCCGCAGCTCGGCAATATCGACCGACTCGTTGGCAGCTCGGTGTTTTACGCGGTCAGGTCGGTGAACGATTTCAAGGACAAGCACGTGGTGATTGTCGGCGGCGGCGATTCGGCGCTCGACTGGACAGTCGGCCTGATGAAGACCGCCGCGTCGGTGACGCTGGTGCATCGCGGCCACGAGTTTCAGGGGCACGGCAAGAC
>CAIUQW010000397.1 GCA_903901395.1 uncultured Chlorobiales bacterium
GAAAACATTTTACGGATTTGTACCCGTCGATCCCTTGCGACAAGGTCTTTCAAACCTATTCTGGACAAACGGATAGCGACCTCTACTTCCTCGCCTTGCCGCATGGCGAGGCGTTGCAGCTCGTGCCGGGCCTCGTGAGGGCCGGGAAAAAGGTGATCGACCTGTCGGGCGATTTCAGACTGACGAGCACTGCCGAGCACAAGCACTTTTACGGCGGCGACAAGTCGGCGGAGGATGTGCTCCAGTACGGCATGCCGGAGCTGTTCCGTGACGAAATTTCCAACTCGACGGCCATCAGCAATCCGGGATGTTACGCCACGAGCATCATCCTCGGCCTCGCTCCCCTGTTCCGTGGCGGCATGGAGGGACTCAACGTGGAGTCGGTCAACGTCACCGCAATTTCAGGCATTTCGGGCGCGGGCCGTAGCGCGAAGCTCGAACTCTCGTTCCCGGAGATGAGCGGTAACATGCGTGCCTACAAGGTGGGCAAGCACCAGCACACGCCGGAGATCATGCAGACGCTCGGCACTTCGGCGACCGATCCGTCGTTCCGCTTTGTCTTCACGCCGATGATCGCGCCCTACGTGCGCGGCATCTACTCGGTGCTGAATGTGCGCCTCGCCTCGCCGGTGGCGATGGAGTCGATCCGCGAACTTTACGCCAACTTTTACGCCAACGCACCATTCGTCAGATTACGCGAAGGCGTAACCGAGGTGAGCCACGTCGCCTACACCAACTTCTGCGATGTCAGCCTCGCCTTTGAAAGCGACGGCTCGCTGGTGATCATCACGGCCATCGACAACCTCGTCAAAGGCGCGGCGGGTCAGGCGGTGCAGAACATGAACCTGATGCTGGGCTTCGGCGAAACAACAGCTTTGCTGTAAGAGGCCAGCTATAAATAATGTTGTCTGTCATTCTGAATGAAGCGAAGCGAAATGAAGAATCCATCTTCTTGTCTGGCGAGTTTGGATTCTTCGCTCCGCTCAGAATGACAGCAAGAGTTAGATTATTGAACTGATTACTGAGACTTAAAAGGACACGTAAAAGATTGGAACCATTTGAAAAATTAATTGCCGCTGTCAAGCGCCTTTCCGCCAGAACTGTCTGGCCTGATGGCGTGACGCCGGTTGTTGCCGATCCCGCTTCGGACGGCGCTTTCTGGCCTGCGGGCTTCACGCTCTCGGGCATCAACGCGGGAATCAAGCCCTCGCGCAAGGATCTGATGCTGATGCTTTGCGACCAACCCGCCAGCGTCGCGTCGGTCTTCACGACCAACAAATGCTGCGCGGCTCCGGTCGAGCTGTCGAAGGCCGCGCTGTCGGCGTCCGGCGGCAGAATGCGGGCCGTCATCTGCAACAGCGGCAACGCCAACGCCGCCACCGGCGCGGCGGGCATGGAGAACGCCCGGCTGATGGCCGAAGCCACGGCGGAAGCCTTTGGCCTCGACGCAAACGAGGTGCTCGTCGCTTCGACCGGCGTGATCGGCCAGCAGTTGCCGGTCGGGAAAATCGCCGCCGCCATGCCGTCGCTGAAAGCGTTCTCCGGCGCGATGCAGTGGCGCGAAGCCGCCGAGGCGATCATGACCACCGACACCTTCCCGAAGGCGTTCGGCGTCGATGTCGCGCTCTCCGGCGGCACGGCGAGAATCGCGGGCATCGCCAAAGGCTCGGGGATGATCTGCCCGAACATGGCCACCATGCTCGCCTTCCTCGGCACGGATGTTTCGATAGAACCGGCGCTTCTGCAAGAGCTTCTCTCGGCGGCAAACGCGGTGAGCTTCAACGCCATCACGGTTGACGGCGACACGAGCACAAACGACATGGCAGCGATCATGGCGAGCGGCAAAGGAGCGCAAGTGCTTCGCGGCAGCGAAGATGCGCAGCTTTTCGGCGAGGCGCTGCGCTCGGTGATGACCATGCTCGCCCAGCTCATCATCGTCGATGGCGAGGGGGCGACCAAGTTCGTCGAACTCCGCGTCACCGGCGCCAGGAGCGACGAAGAGGCTCGCATGGCGGCCATGACCGTGGCCAACTCGCCGCTCGTCAAAACGGCCATCCACGGCGAAGACGCCAACTGGGGCCGCATCATCGCGGCGGCTGGGCGCTCCGGCGCATCGTTCCAAGAGGCTGAGCTGGCGGTGCATTTCGACGACGAGCCGATCCTGAAGCCGGGCCTCGACGCAAACTTCTCCGAAGAACGCGCCAAGGAGATCATGTCGAAGGAGGAGTTCACCATCACCCTCTCGCTCGGCAAAGGGCCGGGAGCGGCGACCGTGTGGACCTGCGACCTGAGCCACGGCTACATCGAAATCAACGGCAGCTATCGGAGCTGATAATTGATAATGGATAGTTGATAATTGACAGTTGACAGTTTGGTGGTTATCGGTGCTCTTTCTTTTCCATCCAGATTGTCCACTTCATCCCCGGTTTCCGGCAGGAGTTGCGCTGGCGGGGTTTTTCAGAGCCTGCTTTTTTTGAATTTCAGAGATTTTGACATGGAAAAAATGTGCAGTGAATTTCGCCCCGAGGGCAAGAGGCCTGAACCGGCCATCGGCTACATGCTCGTCGAGGCGCTGCCTTATATCAGGAAATTCGAGGGTAAAACCTTCGTCATCAAATATGGCGGCGCTGCCATGAAGGACGAAGTGCTCAAGAACATCTTCGCCGAGAACGTCACGCTGTTGCGCAAGGTGGGCATCAAGGTGGTGATCGTGCACGGCGGCGGAGACGCGATTACCAAAACCTCCGCAAAGCTCGGTCTCGAAACCACCTTCGTACACGGCAAGCGCGTCACTGACCGCCAGACCGTGGACGTGATCCAGATGACGCTCGCCGGAAAGGTGAACCAGGACATCGTGCAGCTCATCAACGAGGATGGCGGCAACGCCGTCGGCGTGAGCGGCCTCGATGCCGACATGATTCTGGCCAAGCC
>CAIUQW010000398.1 GCA_903901395.1 uncultured Chlorobiales bacterium
ACCTCCGCGCAGACGATGCGACGGTTGTCGAAACCTTCGATCTTTATAATATGCAAACCGAACTGGGTCTGCACAGGGCCGACAATCTGGCCGGGACGTCCGGCAAAGACCGCCTGCGAAAACTGCGGTACCATGCGCTCCTTGGTGAACCATCCGACGAAACCGCCGTTGCGGGCGCTGCCGGGGTCCTCTGAATATTTGGTGGCCACCGAAGCGAATGACGCGCCGCTCTTCAGCTCTTCGGAAATTTTTCTGAGCAGCGTCATGGCGCGCTCGGCATCTGCCTTGTCCGCCGGATTGACGCGGATCAGGATATGCGAGGCGCTGGCCACCGGCTCGCCGGTCGTGACGCTCTTGATTTTAAGCAGACGGTAGTAGCCCTGATCGTCAATCGGGCCGACAATCTGACCGGGAGCGAGTTTGGGCGAACCGAACACCGCATTGCTCGCGGCAGGCGAGAAGTCGGCTCTCGACAGGGTTTCGTTCACCGCGTTCGGCATGTCGCTCTGAATCTTGACGAATTCACTGTCGCTCGCTGCCGAGGCGAACTGCGGAATCAGCCCCTCGATCTCCTTTTTAACCTGCGCGTTATCCTGCGCGGAGGGGGTCAGAGGGAAGAACACAAACTCGGCGCTGCGTACCGGCTCCTGGCGGAACTGCTCTTTGTGCGCGTCGTACCACGTCTTTACCTCTTCATCCTTGACCGGAAAGCTCGATTCAGGGCCTGCATAGCTGAGCGGAAATGGAATGAACGAGCCGGTGAAGGTGGTGAACTGGCGCTTAACCAGCTCGTCAAGCTCGGGATCGGTGACGACCACCATGGTTTTCAAAGCCATGATCAGCTTGTTGACCATCAGTTCGCGCTTGACCACTGTCTGGGCGTTGAGCCAGAAATCTTTTGCCTTCGGATCGCTGCGAGCTTTGTCAAGCAACTGGCGGTCTATCTTGCCGGTCTTGGGATCGGTAAAGTTCTGGCGGATGATCGATGGGGGATTGAGGTCGCTGTTGACCGCATCGAGCACCTCCTGGTCACTCACCTCGATTCGATATTTTTTGAGAAGCTGTTCGATGAGCGTCTGATCGACGGCGTAATTCCATGCCTGTTCACGGAACTTGGCATCGAGGTCGGAGGTGATTTCAGCCCCCGGATTGCTTTGCCGGAACCCGGCGACCAGTTCGTTGTACAACTCCTCGTATTGCTTCATGGAGATCGACTGGCCATTGACCGATCCGGCGGCTCCCGCTTTTTTGGCCGGGCCGGTGAAGTTCATCCCCCACTCGAAGACAATCAGGGCAAGGAACGCTGCCACGAGGACAAACAGCACGACATGCGTCTTGTCCCTCAACTTGCTCATTAGTGCCATAGCTTCTCTTTTTCCGTATTTGACTTGTTTATTCGTTATTACTTTCCCACCCTTCGCGCCCGAACAATGGCACGAAGGCAAAATCGTGAAACTGCTCGTGCTCGAACCGCTCGCCCCTGCGCCGGATCACGGTCATCTGCTGCGAGCTGAGATCGCCGAGCGGCACGACGAGCACACCGCCGTCGGCAAGCTGGCTCATGAGCGAACGAGGTTCGCGAGGCGCGGCAGCGGTCACGATGATACCGTCGAACGGCGCTTCCTCCGGCCAGCCGAGGGTTCCATCACCGAGACGTCGCTGAACAGGCAATTCCAGCGCATCGAAAACGCGCCCCGCCGTTTCGTACAGCCCCTCGATCCGCTCGATGGTGAAAACCTGATACCCGAGAGCGTCGAGAATCGCCGCCTGGTAGCCAGAACCGGTGCCGATTTCCAGCACCTTTCCGGATGGCCGCCGCTCTACGAGCAGCGAAGTCATGTAGGCTACGGTGTAGGGCTGCGAAATGGTCTGGCCGAATCCGATAGACATGGCACCATCGCTGTAGGCGTAGGGCCGACTCTCTTCATCGACGAACAGGTGTCGTCGAACCTTTCGAAACGCATCGAGCACGCGGGCATTCCTGATGCCATACAGCTCCAAATCCGCTACCATCTCCTGGCGCTCCCGCGCCATGTCGCCATCCTGTTGCATCATCATCGCTCTCTCAACCTGTTCCAGTCAGCACGCAGTCATGGAATCCGCGCAAGATTCGCTAATATTGCATCTATTACTTTAAAATGCAATTCTCGTCATGCAGTATACCATTTTCGGCAGGAATTCCCGCCAAGGCAGCTACGTGCTGCTGATAGCACTGGAGCGTGACATCGAGGTGGCTTTCGGCAAATTCAGAAAAGGCGCGACACTCGAACTGCCACGCGGCCACTACCTCTACGTCGGCTCGGCGCTCGGCGGCGCGAACCGCGGCTTCCCGCTCGCCTCGCGCCTCTTGCGCCACACATCGAGAAGCGGTAGCCAACCGGCGCACGCCATCAGAAGCGCATTGCTCGATCTGTTCATGTCATGGGGATACCGCCAGCCCGGAGGTCAGGGGATAAAAAAACTCCACTGGCACATCGATTACCTGCTCGACCGCCGGGATGCGGATATCGTGCATGTTTTCATCTTTCCGGGGGAAGTGAGGCTGGAACCGCACCTCGCCGAACTGCTTGCCGCGATGCAGGAAACTGCGCCAATCGCCAACCGCCTCGGCGCGCAGGACGCCGCCTCGGGCACGCACCTGCTCAGAATCAGCGAACCGGGCGCGGTGCTGCCGCAGCTCGAAGCTTGGTGGATGGCGAGGGAGCTGGGGTAAAGGTCGCTTGCGAGATCGGTCTGATCGGACTGATCGGGCAAATAAACCATGCTGCAAAGCAGAGGGCGGCTGCAAGAGCCGCCCCTACAGTTCATTGCCCGTTCTCTTTTGCAAGCAGCGCCTCGACGAAGCTGCTGCGGTCGAAGAGCTGGAGGTCGTCGATCTTTTCGCCGACGCCGATGTATTTGACCGGCAGGTTCAGTTCGCGGGAGATCGAGAGCACGATGCCGCCTTTCGAGGTGCCGTCGAGCTTGGTCATGACGAGGCCGGTGACATTGACGAACTTCGTGAACTCGCGGGCTTGCTGCACGGCGTTCTGGCCGGTGGTGCCGTCGAGCACGAGCAACACTTCGTGCGGCGCTTCGGGAATCTTCTTCTTGGCGACGCGCATGATCTTGGCCAGCTCCTCCATCAGGTGGCTCTTGTTGTGCAGGCGGCCCGCCGTATCGACCAGCACCACGTCCGTGCCCTTCGATACCGCCGAGCTGACCGAGTCGAACACCACCGAGGCGGGATCGGCACCCTGCCCCTGGCCGATGATCGGCACTCCGGCGCGGTCGGCCCAGATTTTGAGCTGCTCGTAGGCAGCGGCGCGGAAGGTGTCGGCGGCGGCGATCACCACCTTTTTACCCGCCTTGTCGTAGTTGTGCGCGAGCTTGGCTACACTGGTGGTCTTGCCCGCGCCGTTCACGCCGACGATCATGATGACATAGGGCCGGGCCGAGAGCGGAGCGTCGAAATCGACCGGATGCTCGTGGCCAGACTCGACGAGCAGGTTGCGAATCTCGCCCATCACCATCTCGTTCAGCTCCTCCTCCGAACGGTAGGTTTTGCCTTTAGAGCGCTCCGTGACCGCATCGACGATGTCGAGCGTGGTTTCAACGCCCACGTCGGCGGCGACGAGGATGTTTTCGAGCTCTTCGAGGAACTCGTCATCCACCTCGGTTTTGCCTTTGGAGACGAACGCGAGTTTCTCCTTGAGCGTATCGCGGGTTTTGGTCAGCCCCTCCTTGAGGCGCGACAGCCCTATCTTGTCAAAAAAGCCCATGGGAAATGAGAAATTGGGTATGTTTACGGACGAAGGGACCGGATAAAAGCCCGGAAAACCCGGATTCAATTCAATGTACGCAAATATATGTCATTCAAACCTATTTCCGAGATCGGCGAATTCGGCCTCATCGAGCGGCTTTCAAAGATTACCGCGCCCTCCGCGGCGCAACGCCCGGAGCTGCTCGAAGGGATCGGCGACGACTGCGCGGTCTGGCAGCTCGGCGAGTCGGAGGTGCAGGTCACGACGACCGACCTGCTCACCGAGCACGTGCACTTCGACCTGTTGACCACGCCCATGCGTCACCTCGGCAGCAAGGCGATCAGCGTCAACGTCTCGGACATCTGCGCCATGAACGCCCTGCCGGACTACGCGCTCGTCTCGATTGCCATTCCGCCCAAAATGCCGGTCGAGATGGTCGAGGAGCTGTATCGCGGCATTGAGCACGCCGCCTCGGTCTACGGCCTCGCCATCGCAGGTGGCGACACCTCGTCGTCGCCGTCGGGCCTCTTCATCTCGGTTTCGATGACCGGGCGGACGGCACCCCAGCAGCTCGCCTTGCGCAAGGGCGCGTCGCTGGGCGACATCATCTGCGTCACCGGCACCCTCGGCGGATCGTGCGCCGGGCTGCACCTGTTGCAACGCGAACGCGCCACGATGATCGAGCAGATGCGCAACAACCAGCCGTATGACAAGGAGGTGATGGCCGAGTTGCAGGAGTACGCCGAAGCGATCCGCAGCCACCTTTTGCCCGAAGCGCGCATCGACATCATCGATTTCTTCAGCGAGGAGGGGATCGTGCCGACCGCCATGATCGACATTTCGGACGGCCTCGCCGCCGACCTCGGCCACCTCTGCCGCCGCTCCGGCGTGGGCGCGTACATCGAGGAGAGCCGCATCCCGGTGCTGCCCGAAGCGCGAGCCGTGGCCGAAGAGTTCCAGCAGGACGTCTTCGACTGGGCGCTCTCCGGCGGCGAAGACTACCAGCTCCTTTTCACGCTCCCGAAATCGCGCTACGACCTGGTCGCCGCCCATCGCGACATCACGGTCATCGGCGAAATCATCGAAAAAGAGGAGGGAATGTTATTGACCGACATCTTCGGCATGACCATCGACATGGCCGAAATGAAGCGAGGCTTCGACCACTTCGCGGGGTGAAGCGGACAGCTCCATGAATGGTCATTGCGAGGAGCGCAGCGAGGAGGCAATCCAGTTTTCGGAAGTTGTGTATTCCCTTTAAAGATGCTACATTAAACGAGTTCCAACCGCAAAGGATGCCGAAGTGGCGGAACTGGTAGACGCCCGGGACTTAAAATCCCGTGTTCAGCAATGGACGTGCGGGTTCGATTCCCGCCTTCGGCACCAAGTGTTTTTCAGCGCTTTCTTCTCAGCAAACCCGACACCTACTGCTACGCTCCGATCAAATAGGAGTTTGAAAGTTTCGGTTAGGCTTTTTTGAAACCGGTAGGTTCATCTTGTCGCAGATCGTAGGATCAACTCCAAGAAAATCGAGGTATTCAAGCATAGATCGCACAAGACTTGGCGATCCGCAATTTTTCGCAGCTTTTTGGATCTGATTTTCATCTGTAATCAAGCAGACCTGCTTCCCATCTATATCGGCCTCACTACTCACGGAAAACAGAATCTGGAAATCTTCAGAAGAATTGACATTTTTCGACTTGCTGAAGTTGGCCCCGTCAACAATCTTTTTATAGATACTTGAAAATGCGAACTCTATAGGAATTGCGAATGCTCTCATTGCAAAATCAATCCGCTCTTCACGGTGTGAAAGTGACAATTTCATGCCTAAGCAAGTAGCCGCCTCGTCAACCAAAAACGCAAATATTGAACGATTTACAACCGGGTCATCAAGCGTTTTTAAGACTTTGTTCCTAAGCGTAGAATCACTATTGATCGCATTCCACGATGTTGCGCTTGGCACGAAAAGTCGAATATAATTGAGTACTGCTTTCTGAAAATCGTTTTTTGCCTGCTTGTGCCGCTTAGCAACCTCATTAATTTGTGATTGGTAAATCTGCAAGTCAGCCAAGCTCTCTGCGCCAGCTATCTTTAAAAGCAACAGTCCATCGAAATGCGCCTGTTCTTCGACACCATTTGGCATGTTACCGAACAGGATTTTACACCTTTGTGATTGAGCGTCCGGCAAAAAACTCACAGCCATGGATTTGTTGTGAAGTTGCGAACATCTTTGCACTAAACGACGAATCGCGCACCAGCACTCATTAAAATCATTGTCTTCTGGATTAGCAAGGTGAGCGAGCAACTCAACAGCGGTCCAAGGATTGCACAGGCCAACGATTGAGTGCTCACGTTCACGTTCCAGAACTTCATCGAAACACTTCTGACCGATTCGACGATACACATTTGTATCAAAAATGACGTACATAAGTTACCCATAGTTTATGTTCGTGATAACAATGTATAGACAGGTACGCCTATACCGGTAATAAAAATTTCATGCCTTTTGACTGAAAACCGCCATCATTACGAAAAAATACACAACATTCGCTGTTCGTCAAAAATACCAGTCCACCCAGCGATCCCTTCACCGCCTTTTTTCCGCCCCCATCAATTCCCCGCCTCCAGCCTTTGCAATCCATCCGCCGTCTCTCTATTTTTACCAATGGCCCCCAGACATCACGGCCATGAGCACCGGTAACGGCAGCTTTTTCTCTTACTTCAAAGCACAACACGCATGAGTACAGAGCCTACCAAAATCCTCCTCAGCGAGGATGAAATGCCCCGTCAGTGGTACAATATCCAGGCCGATCTTCCTACTCCCATGCCGCCGCCGGTGGGGCTGGATGGCACGCCCATCGGGCCGGACGCCTTGGCGCAGGTCTTTCCGATGAACCTGATCGAGCAGGAGGTCAGCACCGAGCGCTGGATCGACATTCCCGACGAGGTGCTCGGCATCCTCAAGCTCTGGCGGCCTTCACCGCTTTACCGCGCCCGGCGGCTCGAAGCGGCGCTCGGCACTCCGGCGAAAATCTACTACAAGAACGAAGGGGTCTCGCCCGCCGGAAGCCACAAGCCGAACACAGCGGTCGCGCAGGCGTGGTACAACAAGCAGTTCGGCATCAAGTACCTCACAACCGAGACCGGCGCTGGGCAGTGGGGCAGCGCTCTGGCCATGAGCTGCAAGCTGATCGGCATCGAGTGCAAGGTGTTCATGGTGCGCATCAGCTTCGACCAGAAGCCCTTCCGCAAGATCATGATGAAAACCTGGGGCGCGGATTGCATCCCCAGCCCGAGCATGGAGACCGT
>CAIUQW010000399.1 GCA_903901395.1 uncultured Chlorobiales bacterium
GCGTCCGAAGCGGCGGCGAGCAGCACGTCGGTTTCGGTGATCTGACCGACGCCCTGGTGGATGATCTGCACCTTCACCTCTTCGTTGTGAATCTTCATGAGGCCGTCGGCGAGCGCCTGTATCGAGCCGTCGGTATCGGCCTTGATGATGACGCTGAGTTCCTTCTTGAGACCCTCCTTGATCTGGCGGGCGATGCTGTCGAGCTTGACGCGGGTGCTGCGGCGGAACTCGTGCTCACGCTTGATGATCTGGCGTTTCTGCGCCACGTCGCGAGCTTCGCGGTCGGACTCCATCACCGTCAGCGCGTCGCCAGACTGCGGCAGGTCTTCGAAGCCGAGCACGCGCACCGGCGTGGACGGGCCAGCCTCGTGAATGCGCTTGCCGCGCTCGTCCATGAGCGCTCGCACCTTGCCCATCGTGTTGCCCGCGACGAACGGATCGCCAACCTTGAGAATACCGCGCTGCACCAGCACGGTCGAAACCACGCCCTTGCCTTTATCAAGCTCGGACTCGACGATGATGCCGCTGGCCGGAACCTCGCGCGAGAAGTTGCCCTTCAGCTCGCGAATCTCCGCCTCGGTGAGCACCTTGTCCATCAGCTCCTTGATGTTCAGACCCTTTTTGGCTGAAATCTCCTGGCACTGGCACTCGCCGCCCCAATCCTCGACCAGCACGCCCGCTTCGGAGAGCTGCGTCTTGATCTTCTCGACGTTCGCCTCGGGCTTGTCGATCTTGTTGAGGGCCACGACGATGGGCACGCCCGCCGCCTTGGAGTGGTTGATCGCCTCGATGGTCTGCGGCATGACGCTGTCGTCCGCCGCCACGACGAGGATGACGATGTCCGTCACCTGGGCGCCGCGGGCACGCATGGCGGTGAAGGCCTCGTGACCCGGCGTGTCGAGGAAGGTGATGTGGCGACCGCCATCGAGCGACACTTCATACGCGCCGATGTGCTGCGTGATGCCGCCCGATTCACCGGCGACAACGTTGCTTCGGCGGATGTAGTCGAGCAGCGAGGTTTTACCGTGATCGACGTGACCCATGATGGTGACGACCGGCGGACGAATCTGCATGTCCTCCTCGTTGTCGATCTGCTCGATGGTCGAAGTGGCCTCGATCTCGGAGATGAACTCAGCCTCGAAGCCGAATTCGAGAGCGATCAGCTCGATGGTCTCCTTGTCGAGACGCTGGTTGATCGTCACGAACTTGCCCATCGAGAAGCACTTCTGGATAATATCCTTGGCTGTCAGACCCATCAGCTCGGCAAGCTCGTGCGGCGAGGCGTACTCGGTGACGCGCATGAGGGTCTTTTCGGCCTCGCGAATCGCTTCGGCCTCCTCGAATTCGCGCTCGCGCTCCATGCGGCGCATCTTGCGGAACTTCTGGCGGGAACCGGACGAGCTGCCCTCGTCCATGCCACTGATCGTGCTCTTGATATTCTGGGCAATGACCTTGTCATCAACCTCGACCTTCTTTTTCTTCTTGCCCTTCTTTTTCCTGGCGCCACCGGCATCCTCTCCGGCAGGCTTAGAGGCTTCACCCTCGGCAGCGGGCGCTTTGGCGGGTTTTTTCTTCGCCGTCTCGCTCTCTTCCTTGCCGGTCGTGGCGGCCTTTTCGAACTCGCCCTTGAGTTCGACAGCGCTCTCCTTGAAATTCTTCTTGCGGGACTTCTTTTTCCGTTCAGCCTCGCTGATGACATCGATCGTTCCAAGCACGGTCAGACCGCCGATCTTCTGCGGCTCTTCGTAAGCCTGCATCGACTCCGGCAGGGTCTGCACCAGCGGCGTGAACCCTTCCGGCTCCGCTGTCTCCGCGACCGGCTCCGGTTCAGCAACCGGCTCGGCTTCAGCCACGGGCGTCACTTTGGCAACAGGCTCGGCAGGCTTGGCGACAGGCACGGGTTCAGCAATGGGCGCGGGCGCTTCGGCGACAGGCTCCACAACCGGTTCGACAACAGGCCTGGCAACCGGTTTGGGGGCAACGGGTTCTTCGGCAACCGGTTCCGGCTGTGGCGGAGCGACAATGACCGGAGGAACGGGAGGCGGCTCGACGGCAACCGGCTTGACCGCCGGAGCAGGGATTTCGAACCTGATTTCAGGCACATGCGAAACGACGGGCGGAGGCGGAGGCGGGGCGTTGCTCAGGCTCTCCTTGAGCTGCTGCTCCTTTTCGTACGCTTTCCGCGACTGCTCTTCGAGCCTGGTCAGGCGTTTCTGCTTTTCAGCCCTGATCTTGCGGGTCTCGTCAACCTGCTTCTTCTCCTGGCTGAAATTGCCGAAAATCATGTCGCGCATCTCCTCCCCCACCATCGAGGAGGTGGAAGCCACTTTGCCCCCTTCCTGCTTCACGAAGTGCAGGACCTCCTGGGGACTGACCTGCAGCTCCCTGGCAATATCACTGATGCGGTATCTTATCTGCTGTTCCTCGATAGCCATTGACCTCTCCTGGATGATTATCCTCTTGCCGGAATTCCGCCACAATCCGCCCCCCTGACGCCTGTAGAAAATCCCGTGGTAATTCTCAGTTTGTTTCTTCTTCGTCGTGACGCTCTTCCGGCTCCGGACTCTCGTCCA
>CAIUQW010000400.1 GCA_903901395.1 uncultured Chlorobiales bacterium
CGGGCATAAGCATCGTTGTTGCCAGAAGCATCGCCAGGAGATTGTTGATGATTGCCGGGTGGTTCATGATAGTGGCATGAGTATTTGAGTGCTTTTCCGCTGGAACGCTTACCTGCAGCTATTGGTTCTCGTTTCAGCTTGGGAAGTGGTAAGATGAAACCAACGGAGGCAGGATGGAGCGGTCGTCGATCAGAAAAATTTCCGGATGTTTGTGGGAAATTTCGCGCTCGCACCGCAGCGACATGCGGGTTCCGGCGCGATTTTATGCCTCCGGGGCGATGCTCGACCAGATTCTTGCCGACCGCTCGCTCGAACAGCTTGTCAATGTCGCCACGCTGCCCGGCATCGTCGGGTTCGCGCTGGCCATGCCCGACATTCACGAAGGCTACGGCTTTCCGATTGGCGGCGTGGCAGCGTTCGACCTCGACGATGGGGTCATCTCGCCCGGCGGCATCGGCTACGACATCAACTGCGGCGTGCGTCTGCTGGCGACAGGCTCATCCTTTGAAAGCATCCGTGAGAAGATTCCCGACCTCGCCAAAGAAATCTACCGGCAGGTGCCCTCCGGCGTCGGGCGCGGCAACAAGATCGCCTTTTCGTCCGCCGAGCTTGACCGGGTGCTTCGCGAAGGCGCGCGCCGCATGGTCGAGCTTGGCTACGGAGAACCGGAAGACCTCGCTCATATCGAGTCCGGCGGCGTGCTCGACGTGGCCGATCCGACGCAGGTCTCGTTTCAGGCGAAGCAGCGCGGGCAGGATCAGCTCGGCACGATGGGAGCAGGCAACCATTTCGTGGAGATCGACCGGATCGATGCCATTTTCGATGCGGAGGCCGCCGGGCGCATGGGCTTGTTCGAGGGGCAGGTGGTCATCCAGCTCCACACCGGTTCGCGCGGCCTCGGCCACCAGATCGCCACGGACTACATCCGCGCCATGAACCACGCAATGGCATCGTACGGAATTACTGTTCCTGACCGGGAGCTTGCCTGCGCGCCGTTCCTCTCGCCTGAAGGGCAGGACTATTTCAGCGCCATGTCGGCTGGGGCGAACTTCGCGTGGGCAAATCGCCAGCTCATCACCTGGGAGATTCGTAAAGCGTGGAACAGCGTGTTGGGCGACGATCCGTTGCGCGTGGTCTACGACGTGGCGCACAACATCGCCAAGGTCGAAACGCACGAAATCGACGGTCATCGCAAGAAGCTGCTCGTGCACCGCAAGGGTGCGACCCGCGCATTTCCCGGCCAGCCGGTGATCATTCCCGGAAGCATGGGCACCGCCTCGTTCGTGCTGGAGGGAGAGCAGGCGTCAATGCGCGAGAGCTTCGGCTCATCGTGCCACGGGGCGGGCCGCCGCATGTCGCGGACAAAAGCCAAGGATATGGTGCAGGGCAGTCAGCTCAGGATGGAACTCGAAGCGATGGGCATCACCGTACAGGCAGGCTCGATGTCGGGCCTCGCGGAGGAAGCACCCGCCGCCTATAAGGATATAGGTGAGGTAGTCGGTACGGTCGTCACGGCAGGCATCGCCCGGAAAGTTGCGAAACTCGTGCCTGTAGGGATTATGAAAGGTTAGGGGGGAATGATGAATTACGAATTGAAGAGGTAGACGAGTTTTCCCATTCTGCCCACCCTGTCCACCTCTTCGATTTTCGTTTTACTCGGCAAGGCTGATTTTCCGTGCTTTTCTCCGTGAGGCAATTCCCGCAAAAACAGCACCTGTTCCAAAAAGCGCCAGAGTTGAAGGTTCGGGCACCACTCCAATTGTTCCTGTCGGCTGGAAGCTGAGTGAATTCAGCGTCGTCGTTTGCGTAGCGCCGCCTGTTGACGCGGTGAACTCTAACAATCCAGTGGATGAACCTACATAGGATGGAATATCGATGTTGTACGAAAGCATCGCCAGCGCAGGCTGAATTCCGGTCTGATTGACGCTGACCGACAGGGTCGCGCCATCATAATCGACCCAGGCATACCACGGGTTCGCGCTGTTAAAATCAGGTGTTACCGCTACCTGCGCAAGGCTCATCATGGAACCGTTGGCATCGATGGCGATGTGATTGTCGTTGATATCATTCGTAACCTGGCTGCCGTTCCAAACGGTATTGTTCACATGGCTGTCGAACTCTACGGCGACGCTCTGTCTGATTCCGGGCACGCCATAACGGTCTCCATAGCCGATCGCTTCTCCGGTATAACCGAGACCGGTTATTGTGCTCGTGCCGCTATACTTGAACATGCCGCTGCTCGCCGGATTCTTGATGACGAACACCATGCCGTCACCCGCGCCAGGCTTGGAGAAGGTAAAGGAGAAGCTGGCGCTGAAGCCGGAAGATATATCGACAGGTTTGTTGAAAACAACGCCGCCGACCTGATTTATCGTCGATGGAACAAGCTGAAGCGTGTTCCCGGCTTTTTGCGCGGAGCCAAGAAGCGTATAGCCGGAAGCGGAAGAAAAATCACTGAAATCAATTAACGAGCTGGCATTGGCTTCACGGTGAAAACCGAGACAGGCAAGAAGCGTAATCGAGGCGACAAGTAATTTCTTCATCTCTGGTATTAGCTTGGAATGAACGGAAAAAACAGTTTGAACTTTAACAGCACAAAACAAACAGGACAATTGCTCTCTTGATTCACGACAAAATGTACATGAATTATATGTAATATCCAAATGGTAATATATGTGATGTTACTGTTTGGTTTTATCCTCTCGGGTGAAAAGTCTTGTGCACCTCTTTGATGAAGGAGCGGTCGATGTGGGTGTAAATCTGGGTGGCGATGATGGAGCTGTGGCCGAGCATCTCCTGGACGACGCGCAGGTCGGCGCCGCCTTCGAGCAGGTGGGTGGCGAAGGAGTGACGGAAGGTGTGCGGGCTGATCGGCTTTTCGATGCCCGCAATGACGGCGTGCTGCCGCACGATGTTCCAGGCGGCCATGCGCGAGAGCTTGCCGCCGCGCGAGTTCAGAAAGATGGTGTCGTAGGACGCGGGGCTCGTCATGCCGGGGCGCAGCTCTTCGAGGTAGCGCTTCATCCACGAAATGGCCGTCTGGCCGATGGGCACGAGCCGCTCTTTCGACCCTTTGCCGAAAACCCGCACGAAGCCGTCATCCATGTGCAGACTCAGGCGGCTGAGACCGAGCAGCTCGCTGACGCGCACGCCGGTGGCGTAGAGAAATTCAAGCATCGCCTTGTCGCGCAGCATGAAATTGCCGGTCGGGTGCCGCCTGAGCGGAGCGTCGAGCAGCGCCGTCATTTCCTCCACGGTCAGCACGGAGGGGAGGTAGCGGGCGAGTTTCGGCTGGTGGATGTTCTCGGCGGGGTTCATCGCCGCGAGCCGCTCGGTGAGCAGGAATTTGTGAAAGGAGCGGATCGCCGAGATGTTCCTGGCGACCGAACTCGCTTCGAGGCCGATTTCGTGCAGCTCTTCGATGAACTTGCGGATGTCGCCCGGCGCGGCCTCTTCGGGCTTGACGCCGCCCTCGTGCAGCCAGGCGAGGTAGCGCCCGAGGTCGTTCAGGTACGAGGCCCGCGTGTTGCCCGAGAAGTTGCGTTCGAGGGTCAGGTAGTTCAGAAAAGTGTCGAG
>CAIUQW010000401.1 GCA_903901395.1 uncultured Chlorobiales bacterium
GCCCTCGTACGCCGACCTCGCCAACGCTCCGGCGCGCTACTCGCACGACTCGTCATGGATGCCCGAGGTGGTGATGATCGCCAAAAGCACCTACGTCTGGCTCGATCAGCTCTCGCGGCAATATGGACGGCACATCGCGCGGCTTCAGGATATTCCCGACGAGGAGCTCGACATGCTCGCCGGGCGCGGATTCACCGCCCTCTGGCTCATCGGCCTCTGGGAGCGGAGCCACGCATCGCGCAAAATCAAGCAGTTGCAGGGCAACCCGGAAGCCAAGGCGTCGGCTTACGCGCTGGAAAGCTACGACATCGCCCACGAGCTGGGCGGCTACGCGGGCTACGTTGATCTGCGCAACCGCGCGATGGAGCGCGGCATCCGGCTCGCCAGCGACATGGTGCCGAACCACACAGGCATCGACTCGGAGCTGGTGCGCCAGCGCCCCGAGTGGTTCCTCTCGGCGAGCGAGCCGCCCTATCCCAACTACACTTACAACGGCCCGAACCTCAGCGCGGACAGCCGCTATGGCATCCACATCGAGGATGGCTACTGGAACCGCTCCGACGCCGCCGTCACCTTCAAGCGGGTCGATCACCTCACCGGCGACACCCGCTACATCTACCACGGCAACGACGGCACCACCATGCCGTGGAACGACACGGCGCAGCTCAACTTCCTGCATCACGAGGTGCGCGAAGGGGTGATCCAGCAGATTCTGCACGTCGCCCGCATGTTCCCGGTAATCCGCTTCGACGCCGCGATGGTGCTGGCCAAGATGCACATCCAGCGCCTCTGGTTCCCGCTGCCCGGTCACGCGCCCGGCGTGCCGTCTCGCGGAGGATGGTCGATGAGCATGGCCGATTTTGAAGCCGCCATGCCACAGGAGTTCTGGCGCGAAGTCGTTGACCGCGTCGCAAAGGAGGTACCCGACACGCTCTTGCTCGCCGAGGCGTTCTGGATGCTCGAAGGGTACTTCGTCCGCACGCTCGGCATGCATCGCGTTTACAACAGCGCCTTCATGCACATGCTCAAGAAGGAGGACAACGCCGGATACCGCCAGCTCATCAAGAAAACGCTGGAGTTCGACGCGGAGATTCTCAAGCGCTACGTCAACTTCATGAACAACCCGGACGAGGACACGGCCATCGCGCAGTTTGGACGGGGCGACAAATACTTCGGCGTCTGCATAATGATGATCACCATGCCGGGCCTGCCCATGTTCGGCCACGGCCAGGTCGAGGGGCTGACAGAAAAGTACGGCATGGAGTACGCCAAAGCCTATTACGACGAGCACCCGGATGGCGAGCTGGTCGGTCGGCATTACCGCGAGATATTCCCGGTCACGCAGAGGCGTAGCCTCTTCGCGGAGGTGGCCAATTTCCAGCTCTTCGATCTCTACGCGCCGGACGGCCAGGTCAACGAAAACGTTTTCGCCTACTCCAACCGGCTTGGCGAGGAGCGCTCGCTCTTCATCTACAACAATCGCTACGACGCCTCAAAAGGGTGGATCCGCCTCTCGGCAGCGCGGCTCGACAACGGCTCGTTCAGTCAGACGCTGCTCGTCGACGCCCTCCTGCTGCCGCACGAGCACGACAGCTACGCGATCTTCCGCGACCACCAGAGCGGCCTCGAATTCATCCGCTCATGCGCCGCGATCCGGGACAACGGCATGTACGTCGCGCTCGGCGGATACCAGTACAACCTCTTCCTCGACTTCCGCCTTGTCCGCCCCTCGAAGCTCAAGCCCTACGACCGCGTCTGCCAGGAGCTTGACGGCAGAGGCGTCGGATCGGTCGAACTCGGAGTGCTCTCGATGAGCCTGAGGCCGATCCACGATATTGTGACGACGGGACTCGAACGCCTTATGCGGGAGCCTTCCGAAACCGTCGATCCGGATCGCCAGGCCGAACAGTTCGGCACAGCGTGCGCGGAACTCCTCGAAAGCTTCTCGGAGCGTTTCGGCGAGATCATGGAAACACCGCTGACGCCACCGACAGGCATTGCCGGGCAAGCTGCGGAGAGCTACTACACAGCCCTGCGTTTCGAGACTGCGCTCGGAGATATTCCCGGCTCGAACCGCATCAAGACCGCTCTCGGCATCGCTGGAAAGGAGGAAAATGCTTTCAGGCCATTGGCGAAAACGCTCATCGCGCTCGACGCCATGCAGCAGATGCTGCAACAGAACGGCCTTCTCGATGAGCAGATCATCGACCAGTTGTTGCTCGGCGAGACGCTGAAAACACTCGTGGCAGACAAAACCTCATGGCCCATCTACGGCGCGGAAGCGGTCGATCTTTTCAGTTGCCTGCTCTCACGGCGGACACACTCCGAATGCAACAAGACCCCGGAAGATCAGCTCATGCAGTCGATCAGAACCCTGCATGAATCCGGCGACCGCCATCTCAGCAACTTCTTGCAGATACAGCACCTGCACGGCAAAGAGTGGTTCCGCGAGCGGCAACTCATCATCCTCGCCGCATGGCTCATGGCTCAAGCGATGCTCGACAGCGATAAACCCAGCCTGAACGCATGGCTCGAAGCGATAGAAAAGCTCGAAACCTCCGCCTTCCTCAGCGGCTACGAGCTGGGCGCGTTACTCCAGCCAGCAAAGAGCGCTGGGGTATAAGAATCATCTGCCCACTTCGTCCACAAGCGCCAAATCCACCAGCAACGAAAAAACCCGGTCAAAGCCGGGTTTTTTCGTTACTGCCAATAAGCTATTGCTCACTCATTTCGGCATGTGCAAAACGTAAGAGTCATACACCCTGTAGGTGTTGATCAAGAGGAACGCCAGCACGAACAGGCCGAATGCGGTGAAGAGAGGGCTTTTCTTCTCCTGCGATGCCTGACGGTCGATGAAAGGCACCAGCATCCAGACAACACCACCGATGGTGAAGAGGATGATGGCAAGAAGCTCGCCGCCCTCGAACTTGAAGTCCTTCAGGAGCTGGAACTGCGCCCAGAAGTACCACTCCGGCTTGATGCCAAGCGGCGCGGGAGTCAGCGGATCAGCCTTCACACCGATTTCCCACGGGAAAACCACAGACAGATAGACGATCAGCGCGAAACCGATCAACCATCCGATGCCGTCCTTGGCGAGGAAGGTCGGGAAGAATTTGTCGTAGCCCTTGATGAGGCCAGCCTCTTTGTAGCCGATCGGGGCGGAGGTGCCGAGAACCTGCACGAGAGTCAGGTGAGCGGCAAGCACCAGCATCACGAGGCCAGGAAGCAGCACAACGTGCAGCGAGAACATGCGGGTGAGGGTCTCGCCGGAGACATCGGTGCCACCGCGAAGGATATCGACAAGGAACGCGCCGCCGGGAGCGACTTTCGGCACTTCGGTGCCAACCTGGGTAGCAAAGAAAGCCAGCTCGTTCCACGGCAGGAGGTAGCCGGTGAAGCCGAAGCCGAGGCTGAGCACGAGCAGGAGGAAGCCGCTGACCCACATCAGCTCACGAGGTTTGCGGTAGGACTTCATGAAGAAGGTGCTGAACATGTGGATGAACAGCATGAGAATCATCATGTTGGCGCTCCATGCGTGTACCTGGCGAAGCAGCCAGCCGAAGGGAACATCCTTCTGGATGAAGACGAACGAGGCGAAAGCGGAGGCTTCGGTCGGTTTGTAGTACTGGAGAAGGAGAAGACCGGTGACGATCTGGATGATGAAGAAGAAGAGTCCGAGTCCACCGAAATAGTACCAGAAGGAGAGGCGATGCTTCGGCACCTCTTTGTGCTTCATGTAATCGATGATCGGGTTGAGCACGTAGAAGCGCTCCTGCAACCATGCAGTCACGGGGTTCAGCTTGGAATCCTTGTACGGATCAGCCTCGGGGCGATCTACCGGAGGTTTGTAGACGCCGGAGGATGCGGCGGCAGCCGGTGCAGCCGGTTTGGCGGGTGCTTTCGGCGCACCTGGCGCGGCGGGTTTGGCGGCAGCCGGTGCCGCGGGCTTCGCAGCGCCGGGGGCCGCCGGTTTCGGCTTGGCCGGCGCGTTGCCTGCTTCCGGCTTCTGGGTGTTTTCAGCCATATGTATTGACTCCCTTGATTTTCAGGTATTGATTGATTACGCTATCGAGACGACGATGCTGTCACCGTCGATCTTTGCCTTGTACTGCTTCAGCGGCTTGGGCTGCGGGCCGGAGATGATCTCGCCGGTCTGCTTGTACTTCGCGCCGTGGCACGGGCAGGCCAGCTCGTTTGCGGCTTCTTCCCAGTGCACCAGGCAGCCAAGGTGGGTGCAGACAGCGCTGACCGCCGTCAACGTGCCGCCATGATTGACGACGATAACCTTGTCGGTGTTGAACTGGAAAATCTTGCCGCTGCCTTCCGGAACTTCAGATGCCTTGCCGACCGTCAGTTCATTGACGATTTTCACCTTTTTCTCGGGAGGAATGATGTACCTGACAACCGGATAGATCGCGCTGACCGCAACGACTGCGCCGACGCCACCAACGATCTTGTGCAGAAAGCCCCTGCGTTCGAAATCGACACCCTTGAGCCCATCCTCACGCGGTTTCCCGCCGGTAACCGCACCGGCTGATGCGGGAGCTGCTCCCTGACCCAGCGAACTCATTCGTGCCGGGCTTTTAAAATTACCAGTTTGCGCCATTACTGTCTATCTCCTTTAAATGACTTGAGTTGTATGAATCCAAAAGGCATCCGTCGTCTGAGGGTTTCTCTTGAGAGATTCGCCGGGTGGGCGCCTCCACGTTCCGGTTTCACGCTGGTTGCCGGAAATACGGAAGGCTCGAACAGACTGACATGAAATTTAAAATTATTTCCTGTTTATACAAAGACGCCTAAAAAAAGCGCCATAAGAGGCTGAAACGCTATCAGAATATATAATAATGAGTTAGAAACGCAGGCGATCAAAATGGTGCTTGAAAAAATTGTACAGGAAGTACATTGCGGAGCGTTTTCCGTCATGCCAGACGCGGCTGGCCGTAAAAAATTGCATCAGCTTCGAATGCAAAGGCGCAGGGTTCAGAAATTCGGAGATGCCGCCAATCCGCTCGAACCGCTCGTCGGATACTTCGACGGTAACGTCTGATGTGTAGCGGAGATAGAAAGGCCCCGCATCGAGAGCCTTACGGTGTTGCACCTCGATGGCGACAGTGCCATCCTGCAACCGGAGCGTTCTGGCATGAGGCGGCGCGAACAGTCCCCGCGTGAAACGGCTCTCGCTCACGCTCACAGCATTGAACACCGACTGCTCGCCGCTTTCGTGATCACGCACCAGCATGACTGCCTGCGGTTTGGAGGCGCGGTTTTTCAAAAACACCACGTAATAGATCAGATCGTAACGCTCCGAAAAGGTCCTTCCCCAATACCACCGGTCAATCGACTCGTACATCGGCACGATGCCGAGGTTGTGATCGTGATAGCCGCGTCCCCGAAAATTCAGAACCTGCCGCTTGCCGGAGGAGATCGATCTGATGTCGAGCACGCCAAGCACCTCGGCTTTCGGCACGCTCAGCACCCACTGATGGCGGAAATCGACGCCGTCATGCACCGTGGTGTCGAGGTGATAATCAAAGCGATGTCGCGGGCGAAAGGAGAACGAGGCGTGAACCGAGCGGTCTCGCGCCGGAAACGAAAAGTCGATGGTGAGGCGATACTCGTCGCGCGACGGGTCGTAGACAAAGCGGTTCCCCTCAAACCGCACGCCGATTCCCCCATCTTCGGCGGCAAACAGTTCGCGTCCGCCTTCCTTGATGAAATTGATCCTCTCTTTGCCGTTTTCGTAGAGCTGAAAACTGAAGCCCGCATAATCGACCGGATCGGGCTGGTCGTTGCGGCGGCGGGCTTTCCAGTCCTCGTAATGGCTCAGGTAGTAAGGCGAAAAAGCAAAACCGGCGAACCAGATGACGACCACGGAGATTCCCTGCGCCTCATCCTCGGCATCGAAGTACCACCACTCGTAGGAACCCGGAGCATCGAGCCGGTGCCATGCCTCCTGAAGCGGATCGGTCGTGATGTTCATGCCGGGAACTGAGGATGTGATGACGCGTCGGCGGAATCAAGGCATGACAGACGGAAATGCCGCGCAGCCCGCACAAGGGAATGTGGAGAAGAGAGAAGAATTCGGATGCGCATACGTTCAAAAACTTCGCCAACGATCTTGTTGAAACCCTGAAAATACCGGCACGAAAGTCAAAAATTTCAACCAAGATAGCGCTTTCCCGGCGATTAATCAGCAAATGGAGAGCAAAGGGCAGCTCCTTCCCTGCTTGAACGGAAGTGAGTTGATAATTGATAGTTGAAGATGGAAGAGGAGATGGAATCACACCATTCCCATAATTATCAACTGTCAACTCTCTTCACATTCCGACCAGCTCTACATCCGGCAGTTCCGTGCCCATGAAAAGGCGGTAGAGTTCGCGGAACTTTTGTGGGAGGTCGCTGACCAGCAGGTGCGGCAGCGGTTTTTCGGTTCCGGTGTTGCGTATGTTCCGCGAGGCGAGCAGCTCTCCGGCCTTTTTGGCGACCGCTTCGGCGGAGTCGATGATGGTGATCTTCGGCCCGGCGATGCTTTCGATCACTTTGCGGAGGATCGGGTAGTGCGTACAGCCGAGCACGAGGGTGTCGATCTCCTTGCCCGCGAAGGCTGCAAGGTACTCTTCGGCGACGAGCTGGGTGGCGGGGTGGTCGATGAACCCCTCCTCGGCGAGCGGCACGAAAAGCGGACAGGCTTTCGGGAACACTTCAAGCGCTTCGTTTTCGTCCTGGATCGCGCAGGTGTATGCGTGCGAGCCGATGGTGGCCTGGGTGCCGATGACGCCGATTCTGCCTGATTGCGTCCTCTCGGCGGCCAGCTCCGCGCCCGCCCTCAGCACACCGATGACCGGAACGCCGCCAGCAGTCTGCTCGACCACATCGAGCGCCAGCGCCGAGACGGTGTTGCAGGCCACGATGATCAGCTTCGGCTGATGCTTCATCAAAAGCTCGGTATCCTCGCGGGCGTACTTGCGGATCGTGACCTGCGATTTCGGGCCGTAAGGCACGCGAGCCGTGTCGCCGAAGTAGATGATCCGCTCCGCAGGCAACGCTGCCTGCACCGCCTTAACGACGGTCAGCCCGCCAATGCCCGAGTCAAAGATGCCGATCGGGCTGTCAGAAGAAACCTTGTGCTGCGGCATAGTGGCTTAAACGTTAAACCTGAACGTTATCACGTCGCCATCTTTGACGATGTACTCTTTGCCTTCGGAGCGCATTTTTCCGGCCTCTTTGACCTTCTGCTCCGAGCCGAGGGCGATCAGGTCTTCGTAAGCCATCACTTCGGCGCGGATGAACCCTTTCTCGAAATCGGAGTGAATCGCGGCGGCGGCTTCCGGGGCGGCTGCGCCCTTGCGGATCGTCCAGGCGTGAACCTCTTTGACGCCCGCCGTGAAGTAGTTGTGCAGACCGAGCAGGTCGTAGGCGGCCATGATCAGGCGGTCGAGGCCCGACATCTCCAGCCCGAGGCTTTCGAGAAAGACCGGGCGCTCCTCTTCGGGCAGTTCGGCGATATCCGCTTCGGCCTTGGCGCAGATGACGAGCATCTTCGAGCCGTTCTCCGCCGCGATCTTTTCGACCGCCGCGGTGTGGTCGTTGCCGCCGGGCAGGTCGCTCTCGGCGACGTTGGCGGCGAAGAGCACCGGTTTAGCGGTGATGAGGAAGAACTGTTTCGCGATGGCTCGCTCCTCGTCATTTTCGAGGATGCGGCGCACCGGCACGCCCTCGCCGAGTCCAGCCACGATCTTCTCGGCCAGATCGACCAGCGCCTGCTGATCCTTCTCCTTGCGAGCGCCCTTGCGCAGCTTGTCGATGCGCTTCTCCATGCTGTCGAGGTCGGCCAGCATCAGCTCGGTCTCGATGGTCGAGATGTCGTCCGCCGGGTCGATCTTGCC
>CAIUQW010000402.1 GCA_903901395.1 uncultured Chlorobiales bacterium
GAGCGCATTGTAGTTTTGTTGACTGCACGGAATCCGATTTTCAAAGCCGCAATCCTCTCAGGGTAAGCGGCTTTTTTACTTTACAGGACTTTATTATCAAAGCGATTCAAAAGGAGACTCAGTCATGAGCACGATGAATTACAGAAAATATGCTTCATACCCAACGGTTGGCCTGAAAAACAGAACCTGGCCGGACAAAACCATCACCCAGGCGCCGATCTGGTGCAGCGTCGATCTTCGCGACGGCAACCAGGCGCTGCCGATTCCCATGAGCGTCGATGAGAAGGTGGAGTTTTTCAAATTGCTGGTTTCCGTCGGCTTCAAGGAGATCGAGGTGGGCTTTCCCTCCGCGTCGGCCACGGAGTTCGCCTTCGTGCGCAAGCTGATCGACAACAACCTGATTCCCGACGACGTGAGCATTCAGGTGCTGACCCAGTCGCGCGAGCACCTCATCCGCCGCACCTTCGAGGCGATCAAAGGCGCGAAGCACGCCATCGTGCATCTTTACAACTCCACCTCCCGCCAGCAGCGCGAGCAGGTGTTCCGCATGAGCCGCGAGGAGATCATCTCCATCGCCGTGGCGGGCACGCGCCTGGTTCGCGAGCTGAAGGAGCAAAGCGGCAATCCGGGCATTCGCTTCGAATACAGCCCGGAGAGCTTCACCGGCACCGAGCTGGATTACGCGCTCGACGTGTGCCACGCGGTGATGGACGAGTGGGGCGCGTCGGCGGAGAACAAGGTCATTCTGAACCTGCCTTCGACGGTTGAGCTTTCGACGCCGAACGTGTACGCCGACCGCATCGAGTGGTTCTGCCGCCACATCAAGGATCGCGCCGCGGTGCTCTTCAGCGTGCACGCGCACAACGACCGCGGCACGGCGGTGGCCACCTCCGAGTTGGCGATGATGGCGGGCGCTGATCGCATCGAGGGGGCGCTCTTCGGCAACGGCGAGCGGTGTGGCAACATGGATATTGTGATCATGGCGCTGAACCTGATGACGCAGGGGATCGATCCGAAGCTCGATTTCACAAATCTGCCGCATGTCCGGGAGGTTTACAGCCGCTGCACCCGCATGACCGTGCATCCGCGCCATCCCTACTCAGGCGACCTGGTTTACACGGCCTTCTCCGGCTCGCACCAGGACGCCATCAGCAAAGGCATGAAGGCGCACAAAAAAGCGCCTGGCGTCTGGGACGTGCCCTATCTGCCGATAGATCCGCAGGATGTCGGCTGCACCTACGAGGCCATCGTGCGCATCAACAGCCAGTCGGGCAAGGGCGGCGTCGCCTATCTGCTTGAAAAGGGGTACGGCATCCAGATTCCCAAATGGATGCAGCCCGATTTCGGCGGTGTTGTGCAGGAGGTGACCGACCGCACGGGCGATGAGCTTTCGGCGGAGCAGATTCACGAGCTGTTCCAGAAGGAGTACATCGGCGTCACGGAGCCGTATCATCTGAAAAAATGCAACATCAGCTGGAGCGAGGAAGACCCGGAACGCAACGACGAGGTGGCCACGATCATCAGCGCCTCGCTGAAGGGGCCGGACGGCGAGTTCAACTTCAAGGCGAAAGGCAACGGGCCGCTCGACGCCTTCGTGCGCGGCATGGTCACGCACACTGGCCTCGATTTCCATGTGGACGAGTACTCGGAGCACGCCATCGGTCACAGCTCCGACGCGCTCGCCGTCTCCTACATCCGCCTCGCGTTCGATGACGGCGCGCTGGTCTGCGGCTCGGGCATCGACTCGAACATCAGCCTCGCCTCGATCAAGGCCATCGTCAGCGCCCTGAACCGCTTCAAAAAAGCGTGATCTTCGCCCGGCGGGTTTCCGTTTCATTCGCGGAAAC
>CAIUQW010000403.1 GCA_903901395.1 uncultured Chlorobiales bacterium
CCATGGGTGCGAGCCACAGTCCAGCCAACGCTCCGGCCAGCCACCACGGCCAAAGGCGCAACAGAGAGTCGAGACTCATGGCGGACTATTTATTGAAGGCTTTAAGCGTCTGAATGACTGCCGGGCCAAGCATCACGATGAAAAGCGTCGGGAAAATGAAAAAAACGAGCGGTAGCGCCACCTTGACGGGAATTTTGGCGGCAATCTCTTCGGCGTGCTGGCTGCGGCGGGAACGCATCATGTCTGCATGTATACGCAATGATTCAGCCAGGCTGGAACCAAACCGGTCTGCTTGTACAAGCACGGATACGAGATCGTTCATCTCTTCGAGGCGCGTGCGTAGCGCCAGATGGCGCAAGGCATCGATGCGGGAGGAGCCTGCTCGCATTTCGAGTGAGGCGAGGTAAAACTCCTGGGCCAGATCGGGATCGGTGCGAACCATCTCACGCGAGATGCGGTTAATGGCAGCGTCGACGCTCATGCCAGCCTCGGTAGAGACAACGATGAGATCCATCATGTCGGACAGGCTTTCACGCATGCGTTCGATACGGTTTTTGGTGATGACGCGCAACAAGAGTTCGGGAAGGTAATAACCGACGCCTGCGATAAACAGCACCATGAATATGGCGTGAACAAACGAGATGTCAGGCCGGGTGAAATACAGAAACAAAGCCAGCAACCCTGGCAGCACCAGCGTAAGCACCGTTTTAACGGCAAAGTAGTAGATCGGCGCTTTTTTATTGCGAATGCCGGCCTGCAAAAACTTCAACTGCACACCGGAGTTTTGCCATCCCTCTTCGGGAAGCGACAGTTTGGAAAGAATGTTGATGATGGAGGCTACTTTGTAAGCACTTGGTTTCCTCGCCAAAGGGCTGTCAGCCCCCCCGCCCTGTCGAACGACACTGACAAGGCGTTTTTTGAAGACGTTGTCGAGTCCCCATTTGTACAACGCGAATACAATCGAAGCGACAGCGGCACCCGACAGCACGATAGTCAGGATTTGCAGAGCGATTTGCATGGTGGACGCAGATATGGTTAAACCTTGATCTTGACGAGGCGATTAAGCACAAAGAGGCCAACAATGAGCAGCACTATCCCTAAGAGAAGAAGATTTTGGCCTTGAGAGGTGGTCCAGAGTAACGAGATATAGCCGGGGTTTGCGATCCAGAGGATTGCGGCAAGCACAAACGGCAAACTGCCCAATATCCAGGCAGATGCACGTCCCTCGGATGAAAGCGTACGAATTTTGCCACGCAATTTGATGCGCGCGCGCATGGTTTTGGCCAATCTGTCGAGCAGTTCAGTGAGATTGCCGCCCGTTTCGTGCTGAATCAGAATCGAGACAATAAAGAAATTGAGATCGCGGCTTTGAATGCCGTCGGCAAGCTGGGCGATGGCGTCCTTGAATGGAATGCCAAAATTGATTTTATCCGCAACTGTTTTGAATTCGGTGCCGATGGGATCAGGGAACTCCTTGCCAATCATACTGATAGCCATGTTGAGGCTGTGGCTGGCGCGTAGCGCGCGAGAGATATAGTCGAGCGTTTCCGGGAGTTTGTCCCCGAAAGCCTTGCCACGTTTTTTGGCTTTTTGGGATAACCACAAAACCGGCGCACTGGCGCTGGCGAGGGCGAGCATGAGCATGAGCATGGGATTGGCCTGACGCCAAAGACCAAACGCCACAACCACGATAAACAGGACAAGCATGAGACCAACCAGGCGCCAGACAGTAAACTGACTGTGAGCGAGTTTGATCAGGTTTTCGATCCGCACGAACGTTCTGGATCGTGAACGCAGCCAGGCTTCGAGTTCGTTTTCAGGCAGGTAGGAAAGGGCGTTGTCGAGGCGCGACTTGCTTGAATGAACGAGGCTGTGGATGGTCTGCAAGCGCTCTTTTTTGGCTTTGTTCCGACTGCTGAAAAAGTTGCTCCACACCCAATAGGGCAGCACGGTGATCAGCACGACGGCTATAAAAACACCAGATGAGATCAAAACGGTGCTCATGATGCGCAAGGAGTTTAGTCATTATGGGCGGGGTTGAAGATACCATCGCTGAGGGCGAGGCCATAAGTACGAATTTTTTCAGCCGCTTTTGGGCGGATACCCGTGGCAGTGAAGAATCCTTGCACGGAGCCATCAGGGTTGATGCCGGTGCGCTTGTAGCAAAAGATTTCCTGGGTTGTGATGACATCGCCCTCCATGCCGCTGATCTCCTGGATGCTCGTGATCTTGCGGCTGCCGTCATCCAGTCGAGAAACCTGAATGATAAAGTGAATCGATGAGGCGATGAGCTGATGCAGGGCTTTGCTCGGCAGAACCACGCCCGACATGCCCACCAGGTTTTCGAGTCGGCCCAGGGCATCACGCGAGCTGTTGGCGTGAATGGTGGTGAGCGAACCGTCGTGGCCAGTATTCATAGCTTGCAACATTTCGATCACTTCACCACTGCGCACCTCGCCCACCACGATGCGGTCGGGCCTCATGCGCAAAGCGTTTTTCACCAGCGAACGCATGGTGATTTCGCCTGCACCTTCGATGTTGGGCAGGCGTGTTTCGAGCCGAACGACATGATCTTGCTGGAGCTGCAATTCGGCGGTGTCTTCGAGGGTAACAATACGCTCACTCGCTGGGATAAAGCCTGACAGGATATTGAGCAGCGTCGTTTTACCCGAACCGGTACCCCCGGAAATGAGAATATTGCACTTGACTTTGACCAAAGCCGACAGCAGTTCGGCCATCTGGGGAATGAGAGTGTTTTTTTGAAGGAAGTCTCGCATTTGCAGCGGCACGACTGCGAAGCGACGAATAGTGAGCGTCGGGCCGTCGAGAGCGAGCGGCGGAATGATCGCGTTGACGCGCGAGCCGTCCTTGAGCCGCGCGTCGACCATGGGCGAGGACTCGTCGATGCGCCGGCCGACCATGGAAACGATCTTGTCGATGATGCGCCGCAGGTGCGCGTCGTCCTTGAAGCGCGCGTCGGTCAGTTCCAGCTTGCCGAAGCGCTCCACGTATATTTTCCTGTAGTTGTTGACCAGTATGTCCGAAACGGTCGGGTCTTTCAAAAACGGCTCGATCGGCCCGAGGCCCAGCACCTCGTCCTGGATTTCCGAGACCAGCAGCCGTTTTTCAATCGAGTTCAGCGGTATGCTGGGCTCCGCCTGCAGGATGTTCTCAACCATCGTGCCGATCCTGCGGCGCAGCATGTCATGCTCCATGGTATCCAGCAGCGACAGGTCGAGCAGGTCCAGCAGGCGGGTGTGGATATTTTTCTTCATCTGAAAGTATTCTTCCGCCATGGCTGTCTTGGCCGGCCTGGGGAA